>JALRDC010000036.1 GCA_023262245.1 Flavobacteriaceae bacterium | reverse complement strand
TGTCCCCAGTTTTTAAATGTATTGCCATAATGATAAAGATATTTTAAGCCTGCTTTTTTTGTAAGTGTAATAGCAGCATCAATTGTTTTCTCGGTAAAGGAAGTAATGAGGTAGGCTGCATTGGCTTTGGTCGAAATCTTTCCCCATTCCCCTTCTATAATGGGATGGGGTAGACCTTCCTCAACTTCAATTTTGCCAAGGTATTCTAATGCTTGATTTACTGGTGCTCCAAAAAGAGCGATTTTTGATCCAATGACTCCTCCGTCGTCAAAAGCCGGGGCAACTATTTTTTCTAAATCAAAGTCACTTACAACACGGTCGGTATTTCTGTTTCTGCAATAAGCCTGAAGACTACTTCCAGTTTTCGTTGGTTTTGCAGCTTCCACACGGTATAAGACGCTTCCATCAGTACTAGGATGCATATCTTTTAAATTATTTTCTTTGAATATGTCAAATGCTGGCATGCGGTCACTCTCGTTCCAAGGGTAACCTCCTAACGTCTTAATGTTTAAGGATTGAATTCCCAATGCGAATGATTCTCCCCGAACAACTCCTACGGTTTCACCAATTACTTTGTTAATTGTAGTCCTGTAGGGGCCCCATTGTATTAAGTCGACATCATCTTTGTTTGTCAATGCGAGGAGTTCAAACTTTATATGAGTTTCTTTTTCATTAACACCCACCACAGCAGTTGTGTTATTTTTAAATTTCAATTCTAATTGGTTATCGATAAATTTTGCTGATTCAGAAAACTCCCATTTCCCTTTGATTCTCAAAGCAAGTAGCGGACTAATAGAATCATTTGAATGGTAGTTTTTGTCTGTGGCAATGTCTGTAAATTCATTAATCAGACCTTTACTGTCAATACTTAATTTAAATACAGGGGTTTTAAAGCTCGCTATAGTTGATTCCTTAGTGCAGGAAATGAATAGCAGCATACTAATAATAAGAAAGGATAAAAATTTATTCATCCTTAAATGTATATTAATTTTTATAATACAGGAAATTTTGGATTTGGGTATAGCAGGACAAAAAATAGTAAAAATTAGTCGGGATGACAGGATTTGAACCTGCGACCCCACGCACCCCATGCGTGTGCGCTACCAGGCTGCGCCACATCCCGAATAAAAATTTGGATACTATTGTCGGGGTGGCAGGATTCGAACCTGCGACCTCCTGCTCCCAAAGCAGGCGCGATGACCGGGCTACGCTACACCCCGAAAAAGTGTGCGCAAATATAACATTTAATAAAATTACTACAAACCTACAGCCTGCTTTCTTGAAATTTTATTTTGATTTTATTGTAATCCCGGCAGAGTCAACATTTAAGCGGAGCTTTTCGGTTCCATCTTTGGCTTTATAGTTGATGTTTAATTCCCGTTTATTCGAAGAACAGTTTAAGCATTCCAGCTGTTCTTTTCCCATTCTCCATAGTTTTCCAGCAGTCCTTTTACTGGAGTAACTTTGATCGTTCTTCACAGGATAATCCAAAATTTTTTCCAGAGATTTGTCTAAAGCAACAATCTGTCCTTCTGTTAGATGTAATTTCAGAAGTAGGGATTGATTTTGAAATCGAACTTTTGATTTGATCTCCCATGAAGGATTTAAAATCAGTTGCGTCTTATTTTGTTCCCAATGATATTCTATTTTTTCCGCATTGTTCTGCGCTTTTTTATAGGTTGCCCCATCGGCTTCTTGCTTAATGGAAAGAAAATTAGTTTGGTTTTTGCTTTTCACGATGTTTAACTCAAAATTTTTATCCATCCACCAATTGTTTTTATTGAAATCAGGAAAAATCGTTGTTCGATCGTATTCCCAAAGGGTGTTGTCTTGTGTAAAAGCATCTTGCTTTAAACTTACATATAAGGTGTCTGTTTTAGCAATATTCACTTCGTGATTTTCTGTTTTGGATGCAGAAACACGATGGTTTTTGATTTCACTGATTCCCAAATAAAGAATACTAAAAAGTGCGACAATCCAAATCCCAAAGAGAACAAAACGTCCTACTGTGCCATAGACAGTTGAGGTACGATTCAACAGTCTAATTCCAAGGGAAAATAAAAATAAAAAGGGAATGAATATTAATAGAAAAGTTGCAGTAATCATTACATAGCTTGGATAGGGGTCAAATTCAAGAAAGTTGGAGTAGAAATTGAAAGGCCATTCAATGGTTCCAAAAATAAAGAACAACACCATTCCCAACAAAATTGCAAAGATTACAGAAGAGGATACAATAAGTAAGATTACTCCTATGATCTTAATGATCACTTTAGGAATTAGGCTGAGTACGTTTTCTAAAAATCCGAAGAAAATCGTGGATTTTTTTTTTAACGAAGATTTTACTTCTTGGTAATTTATGTCTTTAATTTTTGACGATACCTCATCAAATTCCTCTTTAATTTTTTTTTCAATAGTTGCAATATTGATGGGTTCTCCTTTCATTCTCAATTTATCGCCTGTGGTATGAGCTTCAGGAATTAAAATCCATAAGATAATATAGATAAATGTGATCGTACCTAATGAAAAGAAGCCAAAGATGAGCCATAAGATTCGAATCCATGTAGTATCAATACCAAAGTAATAGCCCAGCCCGGAGGCAACACCACCGATATAACGATCATCAGGGTCTCGGAACAATTTTTTTGAAGCAGAATGAGTTGAGTCTTTTGAGGATTCTTGTGCTTCCTCTACCTCAAAGTCCTCTGGTTGTCCCAAGATTTCAATTACTTCATTGACATCTTTTTCGTTTATGACATACTCCGGATGTTTTTTGCGTTCTTGAAAAAGTTCAGCAATTCGAACCTCTATATCTCTAAGAATTTCCTCTTTTCCTTGTGTGTTTTTAAAGGCTTTTTCAAGTTTGTTCAAATAAGATTGGAGTAGGTTATAAGCACTTTCGTCAATGTAGAAGAAAGTACTGGCCAAATTGATATTAATCGTTTTATTCATGGTTCTATTTTTTTGAGATAATTATTTTTACAGCTTGATTTAATTCTTTCCATACTGTTTCTAATTCTGATAAAAAGGCTTCTCCTTCTGATGTAATAGAGTAATATTTTCGGGGAGGACCAGAGGTAGATTCTTCCCATCGGTATTGTAATAGATTGGCATTTTTGAGACGTGTAAGCAAGGGGTAAATAGTCCCTTCTACCACAAGCATTTTTCCATTTTTAAGGGCTTCAAGGATTTCTGAAGTATAAAGATCACGCCCAGATATAAGGGAAAGAATACAAAATTCTAAGATCCCTTTTCGCATTTGTGCTGTTGTATTTTCAATTTTCATAATTGAGTTTCTATGCATTGCAAATATATAAATAAAAGATAGAACTATGTATAACATAATACATATTTTATTTTTTAACATT
>JALRDC010000139.1 GCA_023262245.1 Flavobacteriaceae bacterium | reverse complement strand
GTAATATTACTTTTGCCTCTTGCACGCCCGATAGCATCAATTTCATCGATAAAAATAATTGAAGGCGCTTTGTCTTTAGCTTGTTTAAATAGGTCGCGCACCCGAGATGCTCCAACCCCAACGAACATCTCAACAAAATCTGATCCAGAAAGGGAAAAGAAAGGGACTTTGGCTTCTCCAGCCACAGCCTTGGCAAGTAAGGTTTTACCCGTACCTGGTGAGCCCACAAGCAGTGCACCTTTTGGAATCTTTCCTCCTAGAACTGTATATTTTGTGGGATTTTTAAGAAAGTCAACAATCTCTTGGATTTCTTCTTTGGCGCCTTCTAGACCTGCTACATCTTTAAATGTAGTTTTAACATCGGTATTTTTATCAAATAGTTTTGCTTTGGATTTCCCGATATTAAAAATCTGACCTCCAGGACCCCCAGCACCTCCGCCCGACATTCTTCTCATTAAGAAGATCCAAACTCCAATTATGATAATAATAGGTAAAAAGCCAATGAGCGTATCCATCCATCTGTTTTCTACAGTAATAAACTCTAAGCGAAAAGAAATCCCTTCATTGCGGGCTTTTTCAAGTTTTTCTTCAAACAATTCTAAGCTGCCAACTTCAAATTGATAGTGAGGACCACGAGCATTTTCTTGTCCTAAAATATTTTTTGAGACTACTCCTTTGTGTTCCGTTTTATTTAGAGCTTCGGGAGTGAGAACTACTCGAACACTACTTTTATTTCGGATGATAATGACTTCACTTACGTCTCCTGCGTTAAGGAACTTTTCAAAGTTGTAGATATTTGTTTTACTCATGGATTGCCAGTCGTTTCCTCCGAAGACACTCATGCCAAGCAGGACGAATATAATGGCTCCATAGATCCAATAAATGTTAAACTTTGGGGGTATCGGTTTTTTTTCTTCTTTCATAGTTTTTAATAGTTCGAAGCAATGAGGGTGCTTTTGGCATCTCCCCAGAGTTCTTCTATATTGTAAAATTCACGGGTTTGTTTTTGAAATACGTGAACTACGATGTTCACATAGTCTATCAAAACCCATTCTGCAACTTCTAAACCTTCGGTATGATAAGGTTTTTCTTGCAGAGCCTTGCTCACAGTTTTTTGGATGGAATTGACAATAGCTGTAACCTGAGTATTTGAATTTGCACTACAAATTACAAAAAAGTCACAGGGAGTGTTTTCAATCTCCCTGAGGTCCAGTTGTTGGATGTCCTCTCCTTTTATATTTTCAATTCCTCGGATAATTTCTTCCAAGAGTTTGTTAGCACTTTTTTCTTTATCTACCATTAAGTGACGCTCTTTTCAACAAATTTATTACTTTTTAAGTCGCTTACGCAGACTTCTATGAGCAATTTAAAAATTATCAAACTTGATGCCACCCCTTCAACAAATGATTATTTAAAAAAAAGGCGTTTGTCTGGGAAAAGTTCTGATGGGGAATTGGTATGGGCAAAAGCCCAAACCTCTGGGAGAGGGCAGCGCGAAAACCAGTGGGAGTCCGATCCAAAAAACAGTTTAACCTTTAGTATTTATAGGGATTTAAGAGATGTTGACCTTCAAACTCCATTTTTAATAAGTGCTGTTGTTTCTCTAGGGGTGCTTCAAGCATTAGACCAACTTCAAATACCGGATCTTGCTATAAAATGGCCAAACGACATTTTGTCATGCAATCATAAAATAGGAGGCATCCTAATTGAGAATTTTTATTTCAAAAATAAATTACTTGATTCAATTATTGGAGTTGGTCTAAATGTCAATCAAGATTCATTTGAGGGCTTGCCTTATGCAAGTTCCTTAAAAATAAGTAGCGGTAAATTATTTGATCGAGAAACAGTTTTTTCAAAAGTGACCCAATATTTAGAGCAAGCTTTGTACAAAACTATTTTTGAGGAATCAGAATTGACTCTGAAAAAATATTGCGAGCGGCTATGGAAAAGGGATCAAGATTGGGATTTCATAACAGCAGCGAGTCCATTTAAAGCAAAGTTATTAGGTGTTTCTCCAACAGGGAAACTTATTTTAAACATTGCAGGAAAAAAGGTGGAGCGAAGCACCCAAGAAGTTCAAATACTTTATGAAATTAAACCCTTTTAGGTTGCCAATTTGCTGGATTTTGTCTCCAGGCTTTTAAATTTTCAGATTGATTCGTAGATATTTTATCATTGCTCAAAGCCACAGCGAGTAGGTATTCATAGTCACATAAGGTTTGCAATTTGATGTTTGCTTGGTTAAAGGCTTCCTCCGCAACGGTAAAGCCGTAGGTGAATAAAGCCATCATTCCTAAAATTTGGGCACCAGCTTCTTCAAGAGCTTTAACTGCATTGAGACTACTTTTTCCAGTACTGATCAGGTCTTCGATGACTAGAACGCGTTGTCCACTGGTAAATTGTCCTTCAATTTGGTTTTTTTGTCCATGCTTTTTTGGTTCTGGACGAACATAGATAAAAGGCAATCCCAGTTCCTGTGCTACCAGCATCCCAATGCCTATTGCACCTGTCGCTACGCCAGCAATGATAAAATCTCCAGAAAATTCTTTTCGTATCTGGTTTGCAAGGGAGGTGCTTAAGAACCTCCGTACATCAGGGTAGGAGAGTGCAATCCTGTTGTCACAATAAATGGGAGATTTCCATCCACTAGCC
>JALRDC010000108.1 GCA_023262245.1 Flavobacteriaceae bacterium | reverse complement strand
TAGAAGCTTCAACAGCAGCTTCCTTTTCATTTAAATCCGCTAAAATGAGTGCTTGTTGACGATACATATAATATTTTCCTCCATCCAACTCAATTGCCTTTGCCATCCATTTTTTTGCTTTTTGTAAATCCCTATTACTTTCTCTGTAATAGATGGCAGCGTTGTAATAATCTCGCCAATTAGGATTTCCTTTCATTGTTTTATCAATGGAAGCCATGGTCTTTTCATCCGTTGGAACTTCAAAAGGAATTTGAATTTCAGTTTTTTCCCAAGCTAACCGAATAAAGGCACTATCATAACTCATCTCGTCAATAGAAATTGTAAAATATTCTGATGCTTTTTCAAGAGTATTGGTTTTAACTTCTACAACGGATGCAACAGAAGCAGCTTCCCACTTACTCGGGAGTCCTGAATTATCTGATTTTGAATAGAAAAAGACTTCCCACATAGAAATTCCCGGACGGGTGTATAGGGCATAGGTTCCAGCAGCTAATTTCTTGCCCCCTACAGTGACATCATCACTAAACTGGATCGTTGTATTGGCATTTGCCCCAGTTCTCCATAATTTTCCATAAGGAACCAAATCTCCCATAATAGTTCTTCCCCGCATTGCAGGTCTGGAATAAGTAACTTTAACCTCGGTTAAACCTACTGTTTGCTGAAAAGTAGCACTAGGGCTGGGTTGAGGTGTTTGAATTTGAGACATACCTATCGAACAAGACAAAAGGATTATAAGTTGTAAATACTTCATTGTTTGATTTTTTGTTTTTTCAAATATATAATTTTCATTTCTCATAGGAAATTATATGCTACTTACAAGGATGTTGATAACTAGCAAATCAATTTTTGTTTAATAATAATATAAAATAGTTAAACATTTTGTAGGTTTGCAAAAAACAGGCTATGAAAATTTATCGTTTAAAGACGATCCAAAACCTACCTATTTCTCAGAATGAGGCCTGGGATTTTTTGTCTGACCCCAAAAATTTAAAACGCATTACCCCAGATTATATGGGCTTTAAAATTGTTAGTGGGACTTCCGATCAGATGTATGCAGGTCAAATTATACAATATATAGTGACCCCAATTTTAGGAATTCCCACCAGTTGGGTTACAGAAATCACCCATGTAAAGGAAGGAGAATATTTTGTAGATGAGCAGCGCTTTGGTCCTTACGCCCTTTGGCACCACAAGCATTTCATAAAGCCAATAACTAAGGGCGTAGAAATGATAGATATTGTTGATTACAAAATTCCATTAGGAATCTTAGGAAGAATGGTTCACCCATTTCTTGTTGCTCCGAAACTCAAGGAAATATTTGATTATAGAAAAAAAGCATTAGTAGAATTATTTGGACCCTATCCCTCATGATAAAAAATAAGAACATACTGATTATAGGTGGTAGTTCGGGTATCGGTTTAGCTCTAGCAGAGCTTCTTTCGACAGAGAACACAGTTTTTATAGCAAGTAGGTCAAATGAAAACCTCAGTGGTCTAGACATAAATCACTTACCGTTTGACGCTACTAACGAAAGTTTAGATACTTCATTGCTGCCAGAGCAACTGGATGGATTTGTTTATTGTCCTGGAAGTATCAACCTCCGACCCTTTAAAGGATTATCAGCCGAAGCTTTTGAAAAAGATTTTCAAATTAACGTAATAGGAGCGATAAATTCTTTAAAAACTGTATTGGGTCATTTAAGTGCCAGCGGTAATGCATCAGTCGTTTTTTTTAGTACTGTGGCCGTTCAAACAGGAATGCCTTTTCACAGTTCTGTCGCAGCTTCAAAAGGTGCTATAGAAGGGCTTACCCGTTCTTTGGCTGCAGAATTTGCACCTAAGATTAGGGTCAACGCCATTGCTCCTTCATTGGTTGATACACCCCTTGCATCAAAATTTTTGAATAACGATGCAAAAAAAGAAAAAGCGAATGAACGCCACCCTTTGGGTAGAATAGGTAGCGCCAAGGAAATTGCACAAGCTGCAATTTTTTTACTTGGTGAAGAAAGTAGCTGGATGACTGGAAGAGTCTTGCAGCTTGACGGAGGAATTGGAAATTTAAAAACCTAGAAAAGTTGGAAAAATACACTTTGTTTTGGTTTCGACGCGATTTAAGAATTGAGGACAATCATGGACTCTACAAAGCGTTGAGCGGAAAAAACAAAGTCATTCCAATTTTTATTTTTGATTCAAATATTTTGGAAAAGCTTCCAAAACGAGACGCACGAATAGAATTCATTCTATCGGCCTTAGGTGCCATTGATATTGCTATGAAGAGGAACAGATGTATTGTTGGAAGATATCATGGCACCCCTAAGGCTGTTTTAGAAAAACTTTTAAATCAGTGGCCCATTGAAAAAGTGGTTTGTAATGAAGATTACGAGCCCTATGCTTTACAAAGAGACCAGGAAATAAAAAATTTACTTAAAGAAAAAGGCATCGGTTTTGAACAATATAAAGACCAAGTCATTTTTGAAAAGGATGAAGTAGTTAAAGAGGATGGAACCCCATATAAAGTGTATACTCCATATTCCAGGAAGTGGCTGAGTCATTTTGAATCCCTAACTGTAAAACTTTTTCCTTCGGAAGAATTAATAGATCGTTGTTATAATGAGAACAACCTCCCCACCAGTAGTCTTTCTGAATTAGGTTTTTCTGAAAGTTTGGTTCCCCAGCCAAAGCATGTCTTCAATGATACCTTAATTGATGAATACGAAGCAACAAGAAACTTTCCCTATTTGGATAAAACTTCTCGTATCGGAACAGCGCTTCGTTTTGGAACAATAAGTGTAAGAAAAGCAGTTCTTAAGGCAGCAGCCCGATCCAATCCAACCTTTTTAAAGGAATTGATTTGGAGGGAATTTTTCATGCAAATATTATGGCATTTCCCCCATACCATAAAGGATAGTTTTAAGCCACAATATGATCGTATCGAATGGCGTAATGATGAAAGTGATTTTAAAAAATGGTGTGCTGGGGAAACAGGCTATCCTCTAGTTGATGCTGGAATGCGAGAACTGAATGAAACGGGATTTATGCACAACCGAGTAAGAATGTTGGTCGGTAGCTTTTTATGCAAGCATTTATTAATTGATTGGAGATGGGGAGAGGCTTATTTTGCTGAGAAACTTTTGGATTATGAAATGTCTAGTAATGTAGGTAACTGGCAGTGGGTTGCTGGGTGTGGCGTAGATGCTGCTCCTTATTTTAGAATCTTTAATCCAATGGAGCAAATAAAAAAATTCGATAAAGAATTCCGATATATTAAAAAATGGGTGCCTAATTTTCAAGAAATAGACTATCCTGAACCTATAGTAGATCATAAAATGGCTAGAGAACGTTGCTTAGACACCTATAAAGCAGCATTAAACGCAGTATGAAGCGCGTTTTAAAAAAAAACTTGCCTCAAAAAAAATGTGTGGTATGTGAACGACCATTTACCTGGAGGAAAAAGTGGGAGCGCGATTGGGAAGAGGTTAAATACTGTAGTAAAAAATGCAAGACAGAACAAAAAAAGCTTTAATATGGCTTCGTAATGACTTACGCTACACGGACCATTATGGTTTCAATGAGGTTTCAAAGAATTTTCAAAAACTAGTTGTTTACTTTAGCATTGATCCAAAAAATTATCGGGAAACCCCTTGGGGTTTTAAAAAAACCGAAGTTTTCAGAACACGATTTCTATTAGAAACGTTGAGCGAGCTTAAAGCAAGCCTTAAATCAAAAAACATAAGTTTGATTGTTGAAATGAAGGCGCCGGAGGTGAGTTTACCTCAATGGATTGATCAACTTGAAATCACCGATTTGTATTATCAAAAAGAATGGATGCAAGAGGAACGCGAAACAGCTTTGGCGGTTGAGAAGCAACTCAATAATCAAGTCCAAGTTCATACTTATTACGATCAATTTTTATATCATCCCGAAGAGGTGCCTATTACCTTGGAGAATATACCTGAGGTATTTACTGTTTTTCGGAAGCAGTGTGAGAAAATGAGTCAAGTGAGAAGCTGTCTTGGAGAACCAAAGATTTTTGATCAGGAGAACCTTTTGGAGGTAGCTCCTGATCTCCCCACCCTTGAGGATCTCGGTTTTGAAATGTATCAAATCCACCCAAACTCCGCATTCCCCTTTAAAGGAGGTAGTAAGGCTGGAAAAAAGCGTATCGATCAATACTTTTGGAAAACAAAAAAACTTTCTTTTTACAAACAAACCCGAAACGGTTTGTTGGGAAGCGATTATAGCTCCAAATTTTCCGCGTGGTTAGCAAACGGTTCGTTATCTGCTAGGGAAGTATATTGGCAGGTTAGAGCATATGAAAAAGAAATAAAAAAGAATCAGTCTACCTATTGGATGATTTTTGAATTGTTATGGAGGGATTATTTTAAGTTTATTTCACTGAAACATGGCGATCAAATTTTTAAACTAGAAGGCATCTTAGGAAAAAATTACAAGTGGCATACCAACGCAAGCTTTTTTAAACAATGGATTCAAGGTGAGACATCAGAGCCATTTGTTAATGCCAATATGATAGAGCTCAAAAAGACAGGGTGGATGAGTAATAGAGGAAGACAAAATGTAGCCTCCTATTTTGCTAAAGACATGCTGATGGATTGGAGGATGGGGGCTGCCTATTTTGAAGCAATGCTTATTGATTACGATGTTCATAGCAATTATGGAAACTGGATGTATGTCTCAGGGGTTGGCAACGATCCCAGAGATCGGAAATTCAATGTTCGTGGACAAGCAGAACGTTATGATGAAGGCGGTAAATTTCAACGCCTCTGGAACCAAAAATCGCTCTTCGAATGAAACTTCGTTTAGTTTTAGGGGATCAATTAAATGAAAACCACCCTTGGTTTAACAGTATTGAAAAAGGGGTGCTATATGTTCAGATGGAAATGCGTCAGGAAACAGACTACGCTCCCCACCACATTCAAAAATTAATTGCATTTTTTGGAGCAATGCGTCATTTTAATCAAGTTTTGGAGGCTCATGGCCATCAAACTTATTATTTAAAGCTAGACGCTCCAGAAAACAGTCAGGACTTAGTGAGCAATCTTAGGAAAATTATACAACAATATGAGGTAAATTCTTTCGAGTATCAAAGTCCAGATGAATATCGTCTTTCACATCAACTCAAAGAATTCTGTTCCTCACTTTCGATTCCAACTACTGAAGTGGACAGCGATCATTTTATGGCCTCTCAAGAGGAACTCCAGGAGTATTTTACAGGCAAGAAACAATATGTTTTAGAATTCTTCTATCGTAAAATGCGCAAAAAGTTTAACCTGCTTATGCACGGTGAACAACCCGAAGGTGGACAATGGAATTTTGATAAAAATAATAGGAAAAAGTGGAAGGGAAGTCCCGAAATACCGGAAGTCTTTTACCCTGAAAAGAAAACCCTTACAGATTTATACAGATTATTTAAAGACCAGAAAGTAGTAAGCATTGGTTCTTTTGATCCAGAAAATTTTATCTATCCGCTCAGTCGAGTAGCTGCACTTAAACAACTTGACTATTTTTGTGAAAAGTTACTCATTCATTTCGGTGATTATCAAGATGCGATGCATACAGAGGAACTTAATTTATTTCATTCCCGTCTTTCTTTTGGTTTGAACACAAAAATGATTAGCCCGCTGGAGGTTGTAGAAAAAGTCATTGCATATTATAGAAAGAATACAGCAATAATTGCTCTTTCTCAAGTCGAAGGTTTTGTGAGGCAAATTGTAGGATGGAGGGAATATATGAGAGGAATTTACTGGACTCAAATGCCACATTACAAGAAAAAAAACACATTAAAAAATTTTAACAAACTCCCTGATTTCTATTGGACCGGAAAAACAAAGATGAATTGTCTGAAACAAAGTGTTTGCAATTCTTTAGACCATGCTTATGCGCATCACATCCAACGGCTTATGATCCTTGGAAATTTTGCCTTATTAGCTCAAGTTCATCCTGACGAGGTTGATGCTTGGTTTCTAGGGGTATATGCTGATGCAGTAGAATGGGTTCAGCTTCCAAATACCAGAGGGATGAGTCAATGGGCTGACGGAGGTATTGTTGCTACAAAACCCTATGTTTCTGCTGCTGCTTATATCAATAAAATGGGTAATTATTGTGAAGGTTGTACCTATGACAAGAAAAAACGATTGGGCGCAGATGCTTGTCCATTTAATAGTCTGTATTGGAATTTTTTAGACGATAAAAAAGAACATTTCGCCAAAAATAATCGTATGGCCATGATGTTGCGCTTGTTAGAAAAGATTCCAGGCGAAGAATTAAGTGCAATCAAGACTCGTGCTGGTAAAATATTATCACAACCAGATGCATTCTAAATTTCCTTCCATAGCGATCGTATGGTTAAAAAGAGATCTTCGTTTGCAAGACCATCAAGCGCTAACCGAAGCTCTCCTAAATCACAAAGCAGTTTTACTCTTATATGTAGCTGAAAACTCTTTGATTACTGAAAAACACTTCAGCAGTCGTCATTTAAATTTTATAAAAGAATCTTTGAAGGACATGAACCAAAAACTTGAATTTTTTAATACCGAGGTTTTGGCAGTAGAAGGCGAGGTGATTCCCATTCTGGAACGGTTGAAAAAACTTTTTGAGATTGAAGCTTTATACTCACACTATGAAACAGGAATTGCCTTGACCTATAAACGAGATATAAAAGTATTAAAGTGGTGCAGTAACCTACAATTAAAATGGACTGAGTTTAGACAACAAGGCGTGTTTAGGGGATTGCAAGATCGTAAAAACTGGATTCAGCTTTGGGACGCTTTTATGCAGCAAGCTCTTTATCCTTTTCCAACAGAGAAGCGCTTTGTTTCAAAAAAAATCATCAATAAGATCAAGGAGGGTTTTTCTGTGCTCAATTTGGATACTAAGACCCCATTCCAAGTGCAGCCTGGCGGTTCGACCTATGCTTATCGCTACCTGGATTCCTTTTTCTCGGAGCGCTATGTTCATTATCAAACTCATATATCAAAACCCGATTTAGCTCGAAAAAGTTGTAGTAGACTTTCGCCCTATATTGCTTATGGAAACCTTTCTATGCGAGAGGTTTTGCAACGTACAGAATTAGAGAAAGCAAAAGGTAAAAAGGGCTTTGGAATCAAAGCCTTTGAATCCCGTCTACGCTGGCAATCTCATTTCATTCAAAAATTTGAAATGGAATCCAGTATGGAGTTCCGCAGTGTTAATAAAGGCTATCATCAACTGTTAAAGCCCTTAAAAACTGATTTTATTGAGGCTTGGGAACAAGGGCGAACAGGGGTTCCCATGGTGGATGCCGCTATGCGTTGCTTAAGGCAAACAGGGTATTTAAATTTTCGAATGCGAGCGTTAGTTGTTTCATTTTTTGTTCATCAATTGTGGCAACCTTGGCAAGCTTGTTCAGCCTTTTTGGCGCAACAATTTTTAGATTTTGAACCTGGGATTCATTTTCCACAATTACAAATGCAAGCTGGAGAAACCGGAATCAATACTTTAAGAATTTATAATCCGGTAAAGAACGGACAAGAGCACGATCCCTTTGGAAATTTCACTAAAAAATGGCTTCCAGAGCTCAAGATGCTTCCGGCAGCATTGGTACATACCCCTTGGGAAATAACTCCTTTTGAAGAAGAAATTTATCAATTTGAAAAGGGGGTAACCTATCCCAATCCTATTGTTAATCTTGAGAAGACAAGGAAATTGGCATCAGATACTTTATGGAGGATGCACAAAAACCCAGAAGTACACAAAGAGAGTCAGCGGATCTTAAGGCGGCATACTCTAGAAAATAGAAGACAGATTAGATGAAACAAAAGAAAAGCTTAACAGAAGAACAAATCGACAGAGTTATTGAAATGGCTTGGGAAGACCGCACCCCTTTCGATGCGATATTAGTTCAATTCGGACTCAAAGAACAAGAGGTTATTAAAATCATGAGAAGGGAGATGAAAACCTCTAGTTTTAAAATGTGGCGTGCACGTGTGCAGGGTAGGAGTACCAAGCATAGTAAAAGCAGGTCTCCAGAGGTAGAACGTTTTAAATGTACCCGTCAGCGTAACATTAGTAATAACAAAGTATCTAAAAGGTGATTTATTTGTATCTTATAGATAAAAAAAGTCATGTCCCAAAATAAAACACAACCAACCTCTATTCCTGTCAAGCTTTTTTTGGATGGGATCGTGGAGGAAGAAAAGAGAACTGATAGTTGGAGGTTATACAGGCTTATGGAACGCCTCACAGGAGCTAAAGGTCAAATGTGGGGTACCTCTATTATAGGTTTTGGCGAGTATCATTACAAGTACCAATCAGGGAAAGAAGCTGACTGGTTTATCACTGGTTTTTCCCCTCGTAAAAATGCACTAACTCTTTATTTAATGTGCGATATTTCTCACATTTCTTTTGAAGGATTAGGAAAATACAAAACTGGTAAAGGCTGCTTGTATATCAAAAAATTAAAAGATGTTGATTTTAGTACTTTGGAAAAAATTGTGAAAAAAAGCATTGACATGACCTTAAAAAATAAGTCTTAGTAACGTACTTCAATATTCATTCCAACACTTGCGGAACCTACTTTAGACCATTTTCCTTGACTAACTTCTCGGGCTATGAGTGGAGAACCAAAGAAGCCTCCAGAGAAAAATAATTTACCTGGTCCCAAATCTTCAATCCATTCAATAGCGACAAAAAAATCTTGATCAATTACAATTTCATAAGGGGTCAGGTCTTTACTTACAATCCCTGATTCAATGTCGGTTTCTACAATGATGTTTTCATTTAATAGGGTTTGGTCTGGGAGTCCCTCCTTGATATTGTAAAAATTTAAACGAAAGCGAATGGGTCCATAGTCATTTTCAACAAGAGAAAGATTGAATTTTTTTAAAATCATTGGATTTTTTCGTCCTCTGACGATGAAACCCATTTCATTACCAAGTTTGTTCGTTGTAAATGCTGCATAAATAAGTTTAGAGTTAGTTTTATTTCCCAAGATCTTCGTTTGATACTTATTCCTCTTAGTTGTTAAAACAACCTCTTCCAAAGCAGTTGTTTTTTCTTTTAAACGGACGGTTAAAATTTGTTGCTTTACAAAGTCATTCAATTTAAAATCTTGCGGTTCAAAGCCTATCATTGAAAAACGTAAAAGTGCGTCAGCATATTGATCTAAAGGGGCTTCCAATTCAAAATAACCTGCATCGTCAGAAACAGTACCGATATTCTTTTCTACTAAACCAATATTAACGTAAGGTAAAGGCTCTTCTGTTAAAGCATCAACAACTTGACCTACGAGTGATTTTTGACTTAAAGCAATTTGAGGAATGAAGCAAAGAGAGAGTAGGAAAGAAAAATTGAATTTCATGGGGCATGTTCTTTTCAGCTTTTTATCCGTTCAATTTTCGCGCCAATGTTTTTTAAACGAACATCAATATTTTCATAACCTCGATCAATTTGTTCAATATTGTGAATCGTACTTTTGCCTTCCGCCGACAGGGCGGCAATTAAAAGTGAAACTCCTGCCCTTATGTCTGGCGAGGTTAGGGTTGCGGCTTTCAATTGTGATTTAAAATCGTGACCTATTACCGTAGCACGGTGCGGGTCACAGAGAATAATTTTTGCACCCATATCGATGAGTTTATCTACAAAGAATAAACGGCTTTCAAACATTTTTTGATGGATGAGTACACTGCCTCTAGCTTGAGTAGCAACAACCAGTACGATACTGAGTAAATCTGGAGTAAACCCAGGCCAAGGTGCATCCGATATGGTTAAAATGGAACCATCAATATAGTTTTGAATTTCGTATCCATCTTTATGAGCTGGGATAAAGAGATCGTCTCCATGTTGCTCTATTGTAATTCCAAGTTTTCTGAAGATATTCGGTATTTGGCCTAAAAATTCCCAACGGACGTTTTTAATGGTAATTTCACTTTGCGTCATGGCAGCTAATCCAACCCAACTACCAATTTCAATCATGTCAGGTAAGAGGGTGTGTTCTGTACCTTTTAATGATGAAACCCCTTCAATACGGAGTAAATTAGAGCCAATCCCACTAATTTTGGCTCCCATTCTGTTTAACATTCCACAAAGTTGTTGAAGATAAGGCTCACAAGCTGCGTTGTAGATTGTCGTTGTTCCTTCTGCTAATACTGCTGCCATAACTATATTTGCGGTTCCAGTTACCGATGCTTCATCGAGCAGCATGTCTGTTCCTTTTAATTTTTTGGCCTCGACACTGTAGAAATAATCTTCTTTATTATAATTGAAATGTGCTCCTAATTTTACCAGCCCATCAAAATGTGTATCGAGACGTCTTCGTCCTATTTTATCACCTCCAGGTCTAGGAATACTTCCTTTACCAAATCGAGCGAGTAATGGACCAACTAGCATGATTGAGCCCCGAAGCCCTTTCCCATCTATTTTAAATTGATCTGAACTCAAATAGTCCATTTGAACTTCAGATGCAGTAAACCGAAAACTTCCATCAGAGATTTTTTCAGTGACAACCCCAAAATTCTTTAAAAGTTGGATGAGTTTATTAACATCTACAATATCTGGGATGTTGTGAATTGTAACTGGCTCGCTAGTGAGTAAAACAGCACACAGGATTTGTAATGCTTCATTTTTGGCCCCTTGTGGAGTAATGGAGCCTTGTAAGGGTTGACCGCCTTCAATAACAAATGATTCCATCTATTTTAGTAACGTTTTCTGTTATTGCGTTTTCTTGGTTTGCTATGATTACTACTAGGTCCGTTTCCGTTTTTGTGCTTAAATTTCATCAAGTCCTCAGACTCACTAAGTGGAAGTTGGCTTGCAGCAACTTTCAATTTTCCGCCTGACAATTCGTCCAAATGAGCTAAGATGACAACATCCTCTACAGTATCTTTATTCCAACTCAAAAAATTCTTTTTCATATGATTGGCGATAGTAAAAACAAGAACGTCTTTTAATTCTCCTTCTTCCCAACCTATAGCAACGTCAATCATGCGTTTGATATTATTTCCGTAAAAGCGATATTTTGGAAAATTTTGAGGATAAGGGAGTTTTTCGGGTTTCATGTCCAATAATTCCTTTTGAGGCTTCTCAAAAGGACTTTCAACATCAATATCAAAATGGGCCATGATAAAAAATTGATCCCAAAGTTTATGCTGAAAATCAGGGACATCCCGAAGGTGAGGATTTAAATTTCCCATAACCCCTATGATGGCCTTAGCCTTTTTATTGCGCTCCTCCGCATTGGGCTCCGCAATGGCTTGTTCGATCATCAAATGAATGTGTCTCCCGTATTCTGGGATAATTAATTGCTTGCGCTTGGTGTTGTATTGCAAGGTGTCCATAAATTGTTGCTAGTAAAAATGTGTAGTATAAATATGATGCAAATTAGTAAAATCAATTGAATCCCAAAGAATTCCGCTTAAAAGTTATAGTGCAATAACACCTTCTAGGGTGCTACTTTTCTTATAAATGGCAATTACATCCTGGGGAGATTGCATTTTAATTTTGATGCTTAAACTAGTGAATGTTTTTTTGGAGGATTTTTTTTCACTGAAATTAGCTTTTGTAGGATCAAATAAAGATTTAAGATCTTGTAAATGAGAAGATTCAGATTTTACAATAAATTTAAAAAGATAAAATCCTGGCCAGCTTTGAGATTGCATTAGTTGGTCATAAAAGCGTGAATAAAAATCTTCAGAGAGCGTGTTGGATTGCATTAAGGCACTTACTTTTGTGTAAAGATACTGGTTTTATAATACTAATAAATGCAAAGCAACAAAAGAGTCGTGATTAGCGGAAGTCCTGGTGGAGGGAAAACAAGTATTATAAAGGGTTTGGAAAAGAAAGGATACACAACCTTTGAAGAATACTCTAGAAGTTTAATCGCAAAATCTCAAAAAGAAGGAGTGGAAAATTATTTTCTAGAGGATCCTGAAGCTTTTAGTGATGAAATATTTGAGGGTAGATTGAAACAATACCACAATGCAGACCAAATCGAAACAAGCAAACCTCTTTTTTACGATCGAGGATTACACGATACTTTTGCTTATTTAAAAGCCCTAGGGAGAGCAACTGAAAAATGGGAAAAACGCACTGCAAATTACTCTTATGATTTCGTTTTTTTAGTAGCCCCCTGGAAAGAAATTTATACCCAAGACGCACAACGTTTAGAAACCTTTGAACAAGCCAGTCATTATTATCCTTTCCTATTAGAAATCTACAGCAAACAACACCTGGTGATAGAACTTCCACAAACCAGTATTGAAGAGCGAATTGGGATCATTGAAACACATTTAAAATCCCATGGATAAACTAGAGGTTCTTAAAAAGTTTTGGGGATTTGATCAATTTCGCCCCAATCAGGAAGAGATCATCAACAGTTTACTTTCAGGGGAAGATGTTTTGGGGATCCTCCCCACGGGAGGAGGAAAGTCATTGTGTTATCAGTTACCTGCAATCCTTAATGAAGGAAGTGTATTGGTTGTTTCTCCTCTTATTGCCTTAATGGAAGATCAAGTAAAACAGTTGGAACAACAAGAAATAAAAGCCATGTATTTCGAGTCGCATCCAAAAAGCCTTCCCATACAACAACAACTTGACAATAGTATCCATGGAAATTTCAAATTGATTTACACCGCTCCAGAGCGCTTTCTAAACCCCAATTTTGTTCAGAGACTTGCTCAGGCAAATATATCCCTAATTGCCATAGATGAAGCTCATTGTATTTCTGAATGGGGGCATGATTTCAGGCCTGCCTATCGGGAACTTGGAATTTTGCGTTCTCTTTTTCCTAACATACCCTTACTAGCATTAACAGCATCAGCAACCCCAGAAGTAGTAAAAGACATCCAAACGCTCTTAGGTTTACAAAAAGCAACGCTTTTTCAAAGTTCTTTCGAACGTCCCAATATTGCCTACCAAATTTGGCATACAGAAGATAAATTTAATACGGTTGTACAATTGCTTAATCACCATAAAGGAACCAGCATTGTGTATTGTAATACACGAAAGCAAACAGAAGATTTAGCTCAATTTCTCAAACAAAGTGGACACCAAGCCGACTATTTTCATGGAGGTTTGCTTGCTGAAAACAAAAAGCAGCGTTTAGCGGCATGGCAACAAGGAAAAATACGTCATATGGTAGCGACTACCGCTTTTGGGATGGGAATTGACAAAGCCGATGTTAGGACTGTTATTCATTTGCAATTGCCTGAAAGCATTGAAAATTATTATCAAGAAACAGGTAGAGCCGGACGTGATCAAAAGCCCGCTTCTAGCTTTTTATTATTTCACTCCGGAGATGCAAAAGAATTAAAAAGTCAATTTTTAGATAAAATTCCCCAGCAACAAGACCTAGAAGGTACTTATAAAGACCTATGTAATTTTTTACAGATTGCCTATGGGGAAGGAAAAGACGTTTTTTTTTCATTAGACCTAGAAAGATTTTGTAAGCGATACGAAAAAAACCTTTCTAAAACCAGACAAGTACTCCAACTTTTTGAACAAGCAGGAGTTTTTAGTTTGACAAGCTCTCAAGAGCAACAAATGCGATTGCGCATAACGGCACCTACAGATTATATTACTTCCTATCTCAATCAAAGCTCAACAGCAGCAATGGTTTTAGAATATTTGATGCGTCAAAGTGCACATTTTATAAGTGAAACTATTTTTCTTTCTCCAAAAAAACTTTCTCAAGCAATGAAATTATCAAATCGTAGTCTGATGTTAGCTTTTGAAGATTTGCAGCAACAAAATATTCTCACCTACTCTGTTTATGAATCCCATCTTT
>JALRDC010000046.1 GCA_023262245.1 Flavobacteriaceae bacterium | reverse complement strand
CCTTGTGTCTTTTACGTTTTTTACCACTTGGCATATGCAGTTATTAATTTTAGTTGTTAACGATTACTTTGATACGGCTATTTTAGATTTAACACCCTGAACAAATATTTTTGCGGGCTTGAAAGAAGGAATGTTGTGTGCAGGAATTTTAATGGCAACATTTTTTGAAATATTGCGTCCCGTTTTTTCTGCACGAGTTTTGATGATAAAACTTCCAAATCCTCTCAAATATACATTTTCACCCTTCTCCAATGAAGTTTTGACTTCTTTCATAAAATTTTCAACAGTTGCTTGAACATCAGCTCGATCAATACCCAGCTGGTCTGAAATGTTTGATACAATGTCTGCTTTTGTCATATTTATTTGTTTTATACTCAAAATTTGAGGCTCGCAAATATATAAATTAATATTATAAAATGCTCTGTATAAAGTTTTTATATTATACTTGTTCCTTATAAAAAAAGGCTTTAAAAATCTGAAAATTGACTTGGACGGAGACTTTATTATTATGGTATGATGAAAATAAACGCTCTTTTATTTGGCGCCAAACCAAAGACCCCTACAAGATTTGGTTGTCCGAAGTTATTTTACAACAAACCAGAACCGCTCAAGGCCTGCCTTATTACGAACGTTTTACCAAAACTTTTCCAACGGTAAAAGAGCTAGCACAGGCAAATGAAGACCAGGTATTAAAATTGTGGCAAGGTTTGGGTTATTATTCAAGGGCTCGAAATCTTCACGCTACAGCCCAATATGTTTTTTACGAACTTCAAGGAGAATTTCCCTCTGATTTCAAATCTCTTATTAATCTTAAAGGTATCGGAGATTATACTGCAAGTGCGATAGCTTCTATTTGTTATAATCAAGCAGAGGCAGTTGTGGACGGAAATGTTTACCGTTTTTTATCCCGCTACTTTGGGATTCAAACTCCCATAAATTCCAGCATTGCACATAAGGAATTTAAGTCCAAAGCCAGAAGCTTGATGGATGTTTCCCAAGCAGGAAATTTTAACCAGGCCTTAATGGAGTTTGGAGCTTTGCAATGCACCCCCAGCAAACCCTTGTGTCTGAGTTGTCCTTTTGCGGCAAAATGCGTAGCATTTAATCAAAAGAAAACCTCTGTTTTACCCGTGAAAAAAGGGAAAGTAAAAGTCAGAAAGCGGTATTTTAATTATCTGGTCATTCAAGACCAGAAATTTAAAACCCGCTTAGAAAAAAGACTGGGAAAAGGGATTTGGCAAAATTTGTTTCAATTTCCACTTGTAGAAACTTCAAAAGCAATTCAAAATAAAAAAACCCTAATGAGCACAATACCTTCTCAAATCCTTGAAGGTCTTTCCTCAGAAGAGTTAACGCTATGGAATAAAAAACCAATCATACACAAGCTCAGTCATCAGAAACTCCATGTTTATTTTTGGATTATTCCTTCTAAAAAGGAACTTAAAAATGGACTCACTATCAAGAAGTTAAAAAAACAACCAGTACCCGTTGTAATTCAAAATTTTATTGAAATTTTTTTTCAATTTGATTCTTGATTGCTTAAATTTACTTTTTAACTAACCCGAATTCTTTATAACTATGAGCGGAACATTAAACAAAGTCATGCTGATTGGACATCTTGGAGATGATGTGAAAATGCACTATTTCGATGGTGGAGGTTCTATTGGCCGGTTTCCATTGGCGACAAATGAATCTTATACTAACAAGAGCACAGGTGAAAAAGTAAGCAATACTGAATGGCACAATATCGTTGTCCGTAATAAAGCTGCAGAAATTTGCGAAAAATATTTAAGCAAAGGAGACCGGATTTATGTTGAGGGTCGAATCAAAACTCGCAAATGGACTGGAGAGGATGGTGCAGACCGATATTCAACGGAAATTAATGTCAATGATTTTACTTTTTTAACCACAAAAAAAGACAATTCTCAGGAGGGTTCACTGCCTACAGGTGAACTACCGAAGGTAGAAGAAGCTCCTCCGGAAAAAGACGATTTACCTTTCTAAAACAAAAGCCTATTGGATCCTGACCCATTACTCTTTTTGAATACTTTGGTTATTTCTCTAGACCTAACTTGGATTCAAGCTTTTTTGGTACTTTTTTTATTACTTGGCTCTGCCTTGATTTCAGGATCAGAAGTGGCGTTTTTTTCCTTACAATTAAAATCTTTAGAAGATCCAGATGAAACAGAACCTTCGGCAGCCTTACAGCGTGTAATAAACCTTTTGCGAAAGCCCAAACGGCTTTTAGCAACCATCTTGGTAGCAAATAATTTTATCAATATTGCTATAGTTCTTTTGTTTACCATGTTGGGAAAAACCTTATTTCATTCCATTCAAAATCCGGTACTCCTTTTGTTTATTGAGGTGGGTATTATAACCACGTTAATTTTAATTTTTGGAGAAATTCTACCAAAAGTTTACGCAAATAGAAATGCACTTGCTTTTTCTAAAAGAATGGCCCCCCTGATTAATGTCTTAGATCAATATCTTTTGGTTTGGATTACTTATCCTATGAGCCAAACAACAAGCTTTTTAGAAAAACGTCTTGGGGATAAAAAAAACCAGTTTTCTGTGGATCAGCTTTCACAAGCTCTGGAGTTAACAGGAGACGATGAAACCACCTCAGACGAACAACGTATTTTAGAAGGGATTGTCAATTTTGGAAGTACCGATACACGGGAAGTGATGTGTCCTCGAATTGATATGTTTGCCCTTTCTGATGAATTGAGTTTAGAAGAAATTATCCCGCTTGTTTTAGAACAAGGCTTTTCGAGAATCCCTGTTTACAATGAAAAAAAAGATAATATAAAAGGGATCTTATACATCAAGGATTTACTTCCCTATTTAAATAAAACAAACTATCCATGGCAGAAATTGTTAAAGGCTCCGATTTATGTTCCTGAAAACAAAAAATTGGATGATCTATTAAAAGAATTTCAGCAAAAGAAGAATCATTTAGCCATAGTTGTTGACGAATATGGGGGTACTTCTGGCTTAATTACTCTTGAAGATATCATGGAAGAAATCATTGGAGATATTAGCGATGAGTTTGATGAAGAGGATTTAAGCTATTCTAAATTAGACGAATTCACCTATGTTTTTGAAGCCAAAATAAGTTTAAAAGACTTTTTTAAAGTCATTCATCTAGAAGATAGCGAGCTATTTGATCCTGTGAAAGGGGAAGCGGAAACTCTTGCAGGGCTCTTATTAGAAATCACCAAAAAATTTCCTAAACGGGGGCAAAAAGTGACCTTCCAAGGTTACAAGTTTATAGTAGAAGAATTAGAAGAGTTGCGAATTAAGCAAGTCAAGGTTCATTTACCTAAAATGCAACTAAAATCAAAGTGAGAGCATTCTTTTTTTTAATTATTCTAATACAAATTGTTGGTTGTGGTTCTGATACGCAACCTAAACCTAATGCCTATCTCAGTTTAGAATATCCGACCCCTAATTATGAGGAAGTTCATGACCTACAAAACTTTTCTTTTGAATATAATACTTTTGCTACTATAAATGCAAAACGAACCAATGCACCCCGGTTGGTTTATCCTCAAATGAGAGCTACATTATATTTAAATTACAATCCTGTACAACGGAATTTAGATTCATTACTCAATGATGCTTATCAGCTCCCTTATAAGCACCTTTCAAAAGCAGAGTCTATTCCAGAAAAGCTCTTTGTAAATGAAGAAAAAAAAGTCTTCGGAACTTTATTTTCTGTGGTTGGAAATGCGGCCTCTCAGTATCAGTTTTTTTTAACGGATAGTACAAAACATTTTCTTGTGGGATCAGTATATTTTTATGCAAGACCAAATTATGATTCTATTTATCCAGCTGCTCATTATTTGCAAAAGGATCTCATTCACCTTATCGAATCATTTAAGTGGAAATAAAGACTCAGGGGTAACTTGTTCAATATTTTCAATTGCTGAAACCGAATAAGTATCTCCTGCATTTTTAACAATTTGAGTTAGTCTATCGAAACCTAGTTGTGCGGCATCGTAAATTACCCAAGCAGTTTTGGATTCAAAATCTACTTTGGCAGCGGCAATTCCCACGGTTTTATTTAGTTTTTTTTCAATAGTTGCTGCACATCCAATAGCACAAGTCATTCCCTCGATCTTCATTTTAGCATAAGCTTCCTTCTCAAGGGATGCTTTGCTTTTAAGGGGTTCTTCAATCGAAAGATCTACAGTAATTATTTTTTGCTCTGTAGAGTTTTTACATCCGCCCAACATCACAAGAAGTGAAAAGGATAAAAAGAGTAGGTTTTTCATTTTATAAGAAATTTCTTAAAAATACGCATTTAATTAGGAGTTGCTTCCTTAAAAAAGCTCAATTTTGTAATGCAATGAAACGATCAATTAAAAAATGGGTATACCTTTTTTTGCTTTCAATTATTTGGGGGAGTTCTTACATCTTGATTAAAAAAGGTTTGGTAGGTTTAACACCTTTGCAACTGGGATCCATAAGGATATTGATGACAACGGTCATTTTGACAGCTTTAGGTTGGAAACATTTAAAGAGCATTCCTGTACCCGCTTGGAAATGGATCCTTTTTACGGGCTATTTTGGGACTTTCTTTCCTAGTTATCTTTTTGCATTTGCAGAAACAGCTATTGACTCTTCTGTAGCTGCAGTTTTAAATGGTATGACTCCTCTTTTTACTCTTCTTTTTGGGCTCGCATTTTTTGGCTCTAATCTTAAATGGGGAAAACTAGTGGGAGTGCTTGTTGGTTTTGGAGGGACACTTGTTTTGGTATCTAATGAGTTTTCGATTAGCAGCGGTACAAAAAGCGGGTATGCTCTTTTAGTGGTTTGTGCTGCAGCTTGTTATGCGATTAATGTGAACGTACTTAAATACAAGCTGGAGGGGGTAAGTGCATTGGGAATTGCATTAGGAAATTTTTTAACGATTCTAATTCCAGCTCTTTTAGTATTAAGTTTTTCCAATTTTCCATGGAATTCAATCTTTGCAGGAGGGGAAGTAAGTATTTCCCTAGGCTATATCTTTATACTTGCTTTTTTAGGAACCGCTTTAGCGAAAGTTATGTTTAATGAATTGGTAGCAATTTCATCCCCTGTTTTTTCAATTTCTATAACCTACCTCTTACCTATAGTTGCCATTGGGTGGGGCGTAATGGATGGAGAAGTCTTCACTCTTTTCCAATGGATGGGTTGCGCTTTTATCTTATTAGGGGTCTATTTAGTAACCGATAAAAAGCAGTTAAAAAAAGCAAAATAAAAGACTTTATTCAAAAAGCGAATCTTCTAATTCAAGGTTAAGTATAATGTTTTTACTGATAAAGTCTATTTCTTGAGGTCCCATATTAAAAGTTGTTTTGTGCGGAAAGAGAATACCTTCTACAGCTTTATACTCCGAATACTTAATGGTTGAGGTTTGCGAATTTCCTTGAACTTCAAGCGTTTGGTTAGTTTGAAGTTTCAAATGTGTTTGTGCATCGTAAAAATGAGTTTGCTGATCGGAAAATTTGACCTCATAGGCTGCGGTACCATCCAAATCCGTAAGGCCTATTAAAGCTACTTTATTCAGGTCTAAATCTAATTCTGGGAAAATTGCCGAACTGGAAATCATTTCTTCTAGTTGATCCCCTTCCATATCAATCTTTTGTCCTTGCACTTCCATATAAGCATATGATTTATTGACTACTTGTTTTTGCATGAGGTTTCCCATCATTTTCATATCCATCCGTAATTGCTTTTGATTTGTTTTTTTACTTTCAATTTCAAGAGTAAGGCCTTGCATACTTCCTTGAGAGTTTTCTTGAATCGACTTTATCTGGCTCAACTTTTCTTGACCTCCTATTGCTCTGAGGTAATTATTTATAACTGTGGATACAGTTACACCTTCGGGAGTTAGTTTGGAATAATCGGGTCGTTCGGTTTGGTTCCCATATTTGTCAAAATAACTAACTTTTAGCGGGGCTCCATTAAATGGGATTTGTTCTAATTTATCTAAAATTTCACTTCCTTTACCTGTAACAACAATTTGAGCTTGGTCGCTTAAAATATATTTTTTAGCAGCCATTGAAACTTCTTCTTTGGTTACTTTATTAATGTTTTTCAAATAATTTTTATAAAAATCTTTGGGCAGATTTTGAGTCTTTATGTTATAGGCAAAATTGGCTATGGTTTCTGGATCTTCTAGTGAGATCACGAAATTTCCTGCATATTTTGCTTTAACAAGTTCTAGTTCTTCATCTGTAATAGGTTCGATTCTAATTTTAGCTACCTCGGAGATCATCTCTACAACGGCACTATCTGTAACAGCGTTGCGAACACTGGTTCCGGCTCTAAACCGTCCTTTGGTTTTGTGTGAATCACGAAGTTGGGAATAGGCACCGTAAGTAAATCCTTTATCTTCTCTTAGGTTTAAAAACAAGCGCGCTTCCGCACCCCCACCCAAAATTTGATTGGCAAGAACCGCAGCAAAATAATCAGAACTTTTTTTGTTTAAAGAAAAAGTGTTCATTAGAGCAATTTCAGATTGAACGGCATTGGACATTTCTACAAAGGCAATACGAGTCTCGGGAGTATTTTCTGGTTCGGAGAAGGATCTTTTTTTCTGTGTCCGTGCTTCCCATTGCCCAAAGTCTTTTTTTATTTGTTTTTTGACTTCTCTTGAATCAAAATCACCTACAATGATCAGATAAGCATTTTTGGGATTATAGATATACTCATATGTTTCTTTGATATCCTTAAGATTTAGATTTTCAACGGTTTCTTTTGCTACGTATTCTCCGTAAGGGTGTTTAGAACCATAGGAAATCAGATTTTCTACTCTACGCGCAGCAGTCTTTACATCTTTTTCCGAAGTTTCAATACCCTTTAAGACCTTATCTTTTTCTTTTTGAAACTCTTCTTCCAAAAAGTTAGGATTGAGGGCTGCATCTGCTAGTAGTTCCAGAACTTTTGAGTAATATCTGCTCAATGAACTGGTATGAGCACCATCATCATTAAAATGAAAATGGGCTCCCATAAAATCAATTGCTTCTTCAAAATCGTTCTTAGAGACAGAAGTAGAACCTTTGCCCATCATGGTGGTTAATAGAGTAGTAGCTCCTTTTTTGTCACCTTCGGTTAGCAATGGGTGGTCTATTGAGAGGCTTATAGAAACCCTTGGGAGTTTGTGATTTTCAACCAATAAGGCCGTTAGGCCGTTTTTTAACTGAAATTCAATGGGATCCTCTAATTGAATTGTTGGCGCTGGTCCGGGATCAGGCTGTTTACTTCGATCGATCTGTGCACTAATAGATGTATAAGTGATGAAGATTAATCCTATGATGTAGATGCGTTTCATGGGGATGTTATTTTGATTGGGGTAAATAATTTAAAGTCAACCGTTGATGGTCATTGAGGTATTTATTGGCAACCTCACGAATTTCCTCTCGACTGATAGAACGGTAAATTTCTATTTCTGAATTGATTAAGTTGGTATTGTTATAAAAGGTATAATATACAGCGAGCGAATTGGCAATCCCTTCTACTGAACCATTGGAATTTACATAATTGGCTTCCATTTTATTTTGCAATTTTTCATAATCTTGTTCAGAAATTAGATGCTGCTTTAGTTTTTCAATTTCCAAATCAATCTCATCACGAAGTGTTGAAAGTTCATTGTTGCCTAGGGGTAGAGATAAGATTACATAAATTCCATGATCTTCTAGGCTCATATTGAAGGCTGCTACTTGTAAGGAGATCTTTTTTTCGTCTACGAGTTTTCGATATAATTTTGAGCTTTTTCCATCGCTTAAATAAGAGGAGATCATATCCAGTATTCTTGATTCTCGCGCAGTTCTTTTTGGAGTTCGATACGCGGTAAATAAGGCAGGAACTTGTATGTTTTTATCAAATGCTTCGGCACTTAGCGCCTCATCTAGAGGGCGTTCTTTAAATACGGCCCTTTCAATGTCTTTACTTCTGGGAATGTCGTTAAAATAATTTTGCACCAATTTTTTGGTATTGTCTATCTCAAAATCCCCTGCAACCACCAAGACAGCGTTGTTGGGAACATAGAATTTTTTATTAAAAGCAATAAACTCTTCTAGGGTAGCTGCATCAAGATCTTCCATCTCACCTATGGGGGTCGTCTTGTAGGGATGATTTTTAAATAAATTTCTTCGTACTTCTTCATTCCATCGTCCATAAGGAGAATTGTCATATCGTAACCTTCTTTCCTCTTTGACTACCTCATTTTGAGTTTCAACTCCTATTTCGTTTATTACCGGATGGAGCATTCGTTCTGATTCCAACCACAATCCCAATTCCAAATTATTTGAAGGAAAAACTTCATAGTAATAAGTAAAATCATCGTTAGTGTATGCGTTATTTTTTCCACCATTAGAAGTTACTATAGAAAACCACTTCCCACGTTCAATATTTTCTGTGCCCTCAAAAAGAAGATGTTCAAAGAAATGGGCAAACCCCCTGCGATGTTCCTGTTCGTCTTTCCCTCCTACATGATACAGTACAGAGGTAACTACCAAAGGAGCAGTATTGTCTTGATGAAGGATTACATGCAATCCATTGTCTAGATCAAATTCCTCAAAAGCAACTTTTTGAGCATAGATAAAAAATCCAAAAAAAGTAATTAGAAATAATGTTAGGTATGTTTTCATAAGTAGGCTTTTAGAATGGTAGATGTGATTTTAGAGGGAATCAAATCTATCAAATAGGTTTGGAATTTCTAAATTAATACATTTGTTTTTAATTAAAAAATTTAATTTATGAAAAGCTTTTTTATAGTAGCATGTTGTTTGTGTTTTAGCCTTGGGATGAGCCAGACAAGATATAAAAACACCTTAAACTCTATAGATAAAGAAATTGTTAAGTATACTGAAATTGCCCAAAAAATTTGGTCTTATGCGGAAATGGGATACCAAGAAAAAAACAGTAGTGATTTATTGCAAAACACTTTGAAAGAGGCAGGTTTTAAAGTAGAAAAAGGAGTAGCAGAAATCCCGACAGCTTTTGTAGCCAGCTATGGTTCCGGTTCTCCTGTCATTGCTATACTAGGAGAGTACGATGCGCTTCCTGGATTATCACAACAAGCAGTTCCTTATAAATTAACTAACAACGGAAAAGCAGGCCATGCATGTGGTCATCATTTATTTGGGACCGCTTCAGCAGCAGCGGCTATTGCGATAAAAAATTATATTGAAGAAAAAAATATAAGTGGTACGGTAAAATACTACGGTTGTCCCGCGGAAGAAGGAGGATCTGGAAAAGTTTATATGACGCGTGCGGGACTTTTTAACGATGTTGATGTTGCTTTACATTGGCATGCAGACAGTAAAAATGCTGCCGACCCAAGACCCGCGTTAGCAAATAAATCAGCGAAATTCCGATTTTATGGTATTTCCGCTCATGCAGCTGCCTTTCCTCAAAAAGGACGTTCTGCGTTAGATGCAGTAGAAGCGATGAATCACATGGTAAATATGATGCGTGAACACGTAACTGAAAATACGAGAATTCACTATGTTATCACACAAGGAGGAAAAGCACCGAATGTAGTTCCTGATTTTGCAGAAGTTTATTATTATGCAAGACATCACGAACGCGATGAAGTAATTCAAGTATTTGATCGAATAGTTAAGGCAGCCGAAGGAGCAGCCTTAGGAACAGGAACAACAATGGAATTTGAGATGATAGGAGGAACTCATGAATTACTTCATGTTGAAAGTTTGCAAAAAAGAGTGCATAAGAATTTAGAAACTATTGGGGGTTACACTTACAACGAAGAAGAGCTAAGCTTTGCGAAGAAAATAGCAGAAACCTTAGGAACTGATGTGGACTTGCGATATGTAGAGGGGGTAGCTCCTTATGACGAAAATGCAAGAGCAGGAGGGTCAACAGATGTAGGGGATGTAAGTTTTGCGGTACCAACAGCAGGGTTACGTGCAGCGACTTGGGTTCCGGGCACTCCTTCACATAGTTGGCAAGCCGTTGCTGCTGGAGGGACCAGCATTGGAATCAAAGGGATGATGGTTGCTGCTAAAACACTTGCTTTAACCGGAATGCAACTATTAGAAGATGCAAAAGCTATAGAAATTGCTAAAAAAGAATTTTTGGAAAAACGAGGACCAAATTTTAAATACACACCCATGCTAGGGGATCGCAAACCTGCTTTAAATTACCGAAATTAAACCCCTACTTTTCCTTAAATTCAAGAACTATGGAGAATGAATATTTTTGAATGAAACTTAAAACCTATTTTAAATTTAAAGTCCTCTTTGGAAAATGATATCAGGCAAAGAACTTATTGATCTCTTGACATTAGATAAAAAAAATGACAATCATTTTGTAGGTCAAAATTATAAAACCGCCTGGGGGCGTGTTTTTGGAGGTCAGGTATTAGGGCAGTCCTTACACGCTGCATACCAAACCGTACCAGAAGAAAGGGTTGCTCATTCTATGCATGGCTATTTTATCCTGGGTGGAGACATAAATATTCCTATAGATTATCATGTAGACACCATTCGGGATGGAAGGAGTTTTACTACCCGTCGAGTAGTAGCCTTTCAAAACGGAAAAGCCATTTTCAATATGGCCGCTTCTTTTCACATAAAAGAAGCAGGGGAAAGTCATCAAATCAATATGCCTAACGTTTTGACTCCAGACTTACTTTTAACAGACATCCAACAAGCTGAAGGGTTGCAACAATTAGACCCTGAACGTTTTCACCGATTGATGAAAGCGCATCCTCAAATTTTTGAATTCAAACCAGTAGATAAAGCCATTTATCTTCAAACCCAAAATTCACCACCCCTAGCACATATCTGGTTTCGAATAAAAGATAAAGTTGCTGACCATTTACCATTGCAACACCAAATTTTAGCTTTTGCATCGGACTACAGTCTTTTGCTTTCAGCCACACTTCCTCATCGGGAAAAGTTAATGAATGCAAAGATGTACTATGCTAGTTTGGATCACGCCCTTTGGTTTCACAGGGACTTTAGGATTGACGATTGGCTATTATATGCCATAGAAAGTCCTAGCGCATCCAACGCAAGAGGATTCTCAAGAGGAAGTATTTTCAGTAAAAAAGGAGTGATGGTTGCTTCCGTAACTCAAGAAGGGTTAATGCGAAAATACAATTAAGTTTAATGAATAATAAGACACGCATCTTAATAACGCTACTATTAATTGTCATTACAAAGTTAAAAGCTCAAGAATATGAAAAGGTAAATGGAATCTGGAACGCAACTTTTATTGATTATCCACTTTCTGATAAGACAAGTTTAAGAACCGAAGTCCATTTAAGAACCGTAGATTATTTTAATGTTTGGAATCAACAATTATTTAGACCCCAACTGTCCTATCAAGCATCAAAAAATGTTTCTTGGCGGGGAGGCTACAGCTATTTAAAAAACTTTGATCAAGATATTAACACCGATCCCAGAGTGCGAACAGAACACAATATCTGGGAACAAGTGCAATTTACTTTACCCTTAAAAAAAGCTTCCTTCAGTACATGGATACGTCTGGAACACCGATTTCAAGAAGAACTACCATTACAAAAACAAAAAAATTTGCGAAGTTTTGATTTTTCCAGCAGGATTCGATTTCGGTTGATCTATCAAAAAACCATCTCTAAAGAGCAAGCCAAAGTTCCCATTAACCTGGTCTTGTTAAACGAGATTTTTGCGGTAATGAATCCAACTGGGATTCCGTACAAATTCAATCAAAATTGGACCCTTCTCGGATTGAATGTGAAGGTGAGTGATCATTTAAGGTTTCTTAGTGGTTTTCAGAAAAATACCATTGCTAAATCCAGTACGAATTATTTGAAAAATAGACTTTGGAATACCATCTTATTTTACAGATTATAATATCTTAGAATATTAAAATTGTTAAAAAACCGATCCATGAAAGTGAACTACTCCAAAATATTTCTCTTTATTGCAATTTGTATAGGCATAAAAAGTTATGGTCAAGAACCCCTTTTTCATACTCAAAAAGGCGGCTTTTGGTTAAGTGCGGACTTACATATTCACACCGTATTTTCAGATGGTTCTGTATGGCCCAACATCCGTGTTGAAGAAGCCCGAAGAGAGGGATTAGATTTGATTGCGCTTACCGAACATTTGGAATACCAACCTCATGCAGAAGACCTGCCTCATCCTGATCGAAATCGTTCTTATATTATCGCCCAAGGAATGCTTAAAACTAACGAAAAGCTTCAAGTAATTAACGGTTCAGAAATTACCCGTTCGATGCCTCCAGGGCATATCAATGCTGTTTTTATAAAAGATGCAAATGCATTGCTTCACAAAGATTCTCTTTCTGGAATTCAAGCAGCAAATAATCAAGAGGCTTTTGTGTTTTGGAATCATCCAAACTGGGACGCACACCGCAATGATGGAATTGCTCGATTGGAACCGTTTCACAAATATCTAATAAAAAAGAAACTGCTGCACGGCATTGAAGTTGTAAACGAAACAACCTTTTCAGAGGAAGCCTTAGCCATTGCATTAGAAAATGATCTCACTATTTTAGGAACCTCAGACATTCACGGACTTACGGATTGGGCGCATGACATAGCTAAAGGAGGACATCGCCCTTTGACTTTTGTATATGTAGAAGACAAATCTCCAGAAGCACTTAAAAAAGCACTTTTTGAAGGAACTACGGTGATTTGGTTTGAAGAGATGCTTATAGGAAAGAATGCGCCTCTGAAAAAATTAGTGCTAGAAAACCTTGAATTTGGCACTCCCTACTATCCAAAGGATAAACTGCTAATGGAAGTTGAGGTAATCAATAAAAGCGCAGTCCCTTTTCAATTGGAATACACCGGCGAATATAGTTTTCATCAAAGAGGATCCGTTTTCACTGTCCCCGCTAAAGAATCAATCAAGCTAATCATTAAAACAAAAACCAAAAAAGCATCAGTAAAACTCCCTTTCCGAGTCTTAAATGCAGTAGATGCTCCTAAATCAAGCTTAGACATTGAAGTGGTTGTTAAATAACAACGAATGGTTACATTTATAAAGTTTAATTGAGGAATTATGATTAAAGATACTAATTGGAGACCTTTACCAGCTTTTTTAACGATAGCTTCCAGCAAGATAGAGGGTTTGGGAATTTTTGCAGTTAAAGACATTCCCCAAGACACCGATTTGGGGATCACTCATGTGTTTGACACTCGATTTCCCGATAATTATATCAGACTTCCCTTGGGTGCATTTATAAACCATCATGAAATTCCCAATTGTAAAGCTGTTTTTGCGGATAAAGATGCAGAGGTGGGAGAGTTGAAACACATTAGAATGATAACTTCAAAACCCATAGCAAAGGGAGAGGAAATAACGGTTAAATACGTAATAAACAAACTTGAAAACCCGAATTGGGAACTAGAGTATGAAGCTACTCAATAAATTCAATTTTTGATAAACCGTCCTAGGATGATCCAATAAATGAATCCAAAAACATAATAAAGGGACTTTAAATAGCGCATTTTTGTTTCAAAAATACAAAGGTATGTTTAAACAAACATTAATTTAATGTTATAATAATCTCAAGAT
>JALRDC010000133.1 GCA_023262245.1 Flavobacteriaceae bacterium | reverse complement strand
TGTTTTTTAAATTTTTCATTATCATAATTATTAGTTTACATGAGGGCAAATTTTTAATAACAAAAATATACCCCCAAAAAATAGGGGGTACATATTTAATAATTATATAAATGAAAAAATTAACCTATAAAATCTAAGGGGTATTATATATAATATTTAAAATTTTGAGAATTTAGCAAAAAAACACTCAAGTCTAAGAACTTCCTAATCGAAAGAGATAATGACCCAGTCCTACAAAAGCAATCCCGCCTAGGACACTCAGTAAAAGGTAAGTAAAAAAACTACTGTAGTCTCCTGTTTTTAGTAAGCTGAGACCTTCAAGGCTAAAAGAAGAAAAAGTGGTAAGTCCCCCACAGAAACCAATTGCTAAAAGTAGATACAAATCAGAACGTGAACTGTGATTTTTTACGGCCCAGCCCAAAAGCACACCAATAATCAGGCAACCTATTAAATTGGCTAATAGAGTTGACCAGGGAAAGCCAGACTTAGACAAGCCAAGAAATTTTCCTATAGCAAAACGAAAAAGACTTCCCATGCCACCACCTAAGAAAACCAAGAGGAGTTGTTTCATTTTTGGGTTATATATTTAATTAATACTAAAAGACTAAATGCAATAATAAAACCTACGAGCACTTTATAGCTCCCCTTAAAATATTGAGGCTGTCTTTTTTTGTCACTCTTATAGGAGAGGATTACAATTGAGGTAAAGACAACAAAAAAGCAAATTCCAAAAATCAACTGGCCAAAAGAAAACATCTCCTAAAATTTTGACTAATTTAGAAATAATAAACCCATTAACACAGAATTGAATAATGATAAATAAACCCATCCAAGCTGTTACAGCGTTTCATAAAGCTTTTGGCTTAGGAATAGAGTCACGACCTAATGCGTCGCTATCTCCAGAAATATCTAAATTGCGATTTGAGCTTATGAAGGAAGAAAATGAAGAATATTTACAAGCTGTAAATGATAATGATCTAGTGGAAATAGGAGATGCACTGGGGGACATGCTTTACATTTTATGCGGAACTATTATTGCTCACGGTTTTCAAGATAAAATTGAAGCCATTTTTGACGAAATACAGCGCAGTAATATGAGTAAACTGGGTGCAGATGGGAAGCCAATTTATAGGGAGGATGGAAAAGTATTAAAAGGACCTGATTATTTTAAACCCGATATCGAGAAAATATTAAAAGAACCTTAAGTTACAGCAACTGTCCAACCAAAGGTGTCCTCAATGGTGTTGTATTGAATACCCACCAATTGTTTTTTTAGTGTTTCGGCTAATAAATTAGTTTGAGGAAGTTTGTATGCTGTCTCTTTGTAGGAGAAGCTTGTAATTGGCAAAACAACTACTGCTGTACCTGTTCCAAAAACTTCTTGCAGTGTTCCTTCTTTGTGAGCAGCAACTAACTCACTCACTTTTATGGGACGTTCTTCAACCGTAACCCCCATGCTTTTAGCAATAGCAATGATACTCTTTCTTGTTATGCCGTCCAGGATTCGGTCGTTTGTTGGAGCAGTAATGAGCGTTTCACCAATTTTAAAAAAGACATTCATCGTTCCTGCCTCTTCAAGGTATTCATGACGATCCGCATCAGTCCATATGATTTGTTGATATCCTTTTTTAAGGGCCTCGGAAGTTGGATAAAATTGTGCCGCATAGTTTCCCGCAGCTTTTGCATAACCTACACCACCGTTTGCAGCTCTACTGTACTCTTCAGCAATAAGAACGTTGATTTCTCCACCACTGTAATAGGTACTTACTGGAGCGCAAATAATCATAAAGATATATTCGTTTGAGGCTGATGCTTGAACTGTGGGCTGGCTTGCAAATACAAAAGGCCTTATATAAAGTGAGTTTCCAATCCCAGATTGAATCCAAGCTTGATCCAATTTTAAAAGTTGATTTAGTCCTTCAAAAAAGAACTCTTTTGGAAATTCAGGGATCTGAAGGCGATGTGCAGAACGGTTGAATCTTCGATAGTTTTCATCGGGACGAAAGAGCCAAACTTTTCCGTGATCGTCTTTAAAAGCTTTCATGCCCTCAAAGATAGCCTGACCGTAGTGAAATACGCTGGCTGAAGGATCAAGTGTAAGAGGCTGATAGGGTTTGATCTCAGGTGTTTGCCATTGCCCATTTTTGTAATGACACACGAACATGTGGTCAGTAAACGTTTTTCCAAAAACGAGATTATTAAAATCTATACTATCTATTTTTGAGGCTGTTGTTTTTTGGGTATGTATCACTTTGGATTGCGTTTAATTAGTAAAATTAGTTTATTTTGTGTCAATTCCGCAATCTTGTATTCATAATTGTTATAATTTTTAAATGGATTGTCAGATTACCAAAAAAAATGGGATATCTTAATCAATTATAAAGAAAAGCCTCTTTTTTGGCTTCTTATTTGTAAGTCATGCAACATACAAAAAAACATATTCAAACAGCTGATGGTTCTTGGACCTATCATATTGAAGGATTGAAAGAAACCTACCATTCTCGTCACGGGGCAGTAACTGAATCGCAATTTGTCTATATTGAAGCTGGTCTTTCGTTTTGGACTCAAAACAATCCTTTTTCCAACTGCCGTATATTAGAGTTAGGTTATGGAACGGGACTTATGGCTTACCTGAGTTTTATTGCTGCTGAGATCAAAAAAATAGAAATCAATTATACTTCCTTGGAAGCTTATCCAATTAGCCCGGAAGAATTACGGTTGTTAGAATACCAAAAATATTTTGATTCAAAAAAAAAGGTTCCCAATTTCAATGATTTCTCGGCTTTAGCTTGGGAACAAGTAAACAAGGTTTCTCCCTTTTTTACATTGACAAAAAAAAAGATTCGCTTTGAGGATTTTAAAGCCAGCTCGTCATTTGACATAATTTATTATGACGCATTTGGGGCACATGCCCAACCCGAGCTGTGGGAACCCCAATGGATGCAGAAATGTTATGATCTCTTAGCTCCGAACGGGGTATGGGTCAGTTATTGTGCAAAAGGGAGTGTAAGGCGAGGTTTAGCAACAGCGGGCTTTAAGGTAGCCCGATTAGCTGGGCCTCCGGGGAAAAGAGAAATGTTGCGCGGCGTCAAGGCTTAATTGTTTATTTTTGCGAAAAAATTAATGAAAATTCTCATAACTGGTGCTACCGGTTTGCTGGGGCAAGCCATCGTAAATCAGGCTCAATCCCAAGGAATTGAGATTCATTATTTGTCTACATCCAAATCCAAGATGAATCAATTCCCTTCTGCCAAAGGTTATTTTTGGAATCCCTCTGAAGGCATTCTTGATACCGATTGTTTTAAAGGAATAACTGCCATTTTTCATTTAGCTGGGG
>JALRDC010000068.1 GCA_023262245.1 Flavobacteriaceae bacterium | reverse complement strand
ACTTAGTGATACTCCGTTTGAGGTTTTATGTTTCCATATTTTGTAAACTTGAGGGAGAAAAGAACCGGTGGTAAGACAGGCAGCGGTTAAGCCTATTATTTCAATTTGAAACTCAGTCATTAAATTACAATATTGATGATTTTATTGGGGACTATTATCCATTTTTTTGGGGTTTTTCCTCCTAAATATTCTGCAGTTCGTTTATCTGCCAGCACTGCCTCTTGGATAGCTTGATTATCTAAACTTAAAGATAATGGTATGGTATAACGCATTTTCCCGTTAAAAGAGACAGGATAGTTTTTAGTATCTTCTACCAAATGTGCTTCATTTACAAGTGGGAAAGGCACACTAATCAAACTCGAAGTATTCCCTAATTTTTCCCAAATTTCCTCAGCGATATGCGGCGCAAAAGGAGCTAATAAAAGTGTTAAAGGGGTGAGGATTTCTTTACTGTGGCATTCCAGATTAGTTAATTCGTTAACACAGATCATTAAGGAACTTACGCAGGTATTAAAAGAAAAGTTCTCAATATCGGTACTCACTTTTTTGATTGTTTCATGAAGCACTTTAAGTTCCTTCTTTCCGGCCTGATTTTCGTTTACAATCCAAGTATCCTCATTGTAAAAAAGTCTCCAGTATTTCTTTAAAAAATTATGGACTCCAGAAATTCCAGCGGTGTTCCAAGGTTTGGCTTGTTCAATAGGACCTAAAAACATTTCATACATTCTAAGGGTGTCTGCTCCATAAGTGTCGCAAATCTCATCTGGATTAACCACATTGTATTTGGACTTAGACATTTTTTCTACTTCCCTATGCACAAAACATTTTCCATTTTCTAACTCGAATGTAGCACTCTCAAACTGAGGTTGCCACTTTTTTAGCTCCTCAAGATCCAATTCATCAGCACTATTTACCAAACTAATATGCACACGAATGGGTTCTACTGTTTCACCTTCAATCAATCCTTTAGAAAGGTAAGTTTGAGTTCCTGTTTTTCGATAGATAAAAGCTGAAGTACCTAAAATCATTCCTTGATTGATAAGCTTTTTTGCGTATTCTTCTACAGGGAGTAAGCCTTTATCGAACAAAAACTTTTGCCAAAAGCGACTGTAAAGTAAATGTCCTGTTGCGTGCTCACTTCCTCCCAAATAGAGGTCTACTTCCCTCCAATAATTTGCTGCCTCTTTAGAAACAAAATTTTCTTTGTTTTTTGCATCCATATAGCGGTAAAAGTACCAGGAGCTGCCTGCCCATCCAGGCATGGTATTCAACTCCAGAGGAAAGACGCTTTTGTGATCGATCAAAGCATTGCTTACAACCTTTTCCTTTTTTTCATCCCATGCCCAATTTGTTGCATTCCCTAGGGGTGGTGCGCCATCTGGTGTGGGTAAATATTGTTCTACCTCAGGTAGCTCAAGCGGTAGGTGTTTTAAAGAAAGTGCCTGAGGTAATCCGTTTTTGTAATAGATGGGAATGGGTTCTCCCCAATACCTTTGTCTACTAAAAATTGCATCGCGTAAACGATAATTTATCGTTCCTTTTCCACAGCCTTTTGCTTCTATATGGGCAATAACCTTTTTCATCGCTGTTGCATAAGTCAACCCGTTTAAAAAATCCGAATGTTGTAAGGCAACGGTCTCACTCTTTTCTGTGAATGCAGCTTCACGGATATCCGCACCTTCAAAAATGTTTTTGATGGGCAGCTCAAAATGTTTTGCAAAATCATAATCACGTTGATCACCACAGGGTACTGCCATAACTGCTCCTGTCCCATAACCCGCAAGTACGTAATCTCCAATCCAAATGGGAATGAGTTCTTGTGTTAAAGGATGAATGGCAAAAGCCCCTGTAAAAACACCACTGATTGATTTTACATCTGCCATTCTTTCTCTTTCCGAACGTTTGGAGGCTTTGTCTATATATTCTTCTACCTCCTGCTTTTGTTCTGCTGTGGTAATTTGGCGAACCAAATCTAGTTCAGGTGCAAGGGTCATAAAAGTTACCCCAAAAAGAGTGTCAGGTCGAGTAGTAAAAACCTCTATCTGCTCTGGGTGGTTTTGTATTTGAAAACGCACAGAAGCCCCTACAGACTTTCCAATCCAGTTACGCTGCATTTCTTTAAGAGGTTCAGGCCAGTCTATCGTTTCCAATCCCTGAAGTAAACGTTCAGCATAGGCACCGATGCGCATGCTCCATTGCTTCATTTTCTTTTTGGTTACCGCATGTCCTCCTCTTTCTGAAACTCCGTTAATGATCTCATCATTGGCCAAAACTGTTCCTAAAGCTGGACACCAATTAACTTCCGTGTCAGATAAATAGGTAAGTCTATATTGTAATAAAATATGCTGTTTTTGCTCATCTGAAAATTGTGCCCATTCATCTGCAGAAAAATCTGATGCATCACTATCGCGAACCGCCTCAACTTTGGAAGTTCCATCATTTTCAAAAAGATGAATCAATTGAGTTATGGGCAATGCCTTGTTCTCTTTAGTATCGTAATAGGCATTAAATAGCTGTAGAAAAATCCACTGCGTCCATTTATAATAATCAGGCTGAGAGGTACGTACTTCTCTACTCCAATCAAAAGAAAAGCCCATTCTGTCTAGCTGCTCTCTGTATCGATTGATGTTGGTTTCAGTAGTTATTTGGGGGTGTTGCCCTGTCTGAATAGCATATTGTTCTGCAGGCAACCCAAAAGAATCATAGCCTTGAGGGTGTAAAACATTAAATCCTTTGTGTCTTTTATATCGAGAAAAAATATCGCTGGCAATGTAACCCAAGGGGTGTCCTACATGTAAACCATCACCCGAAGGATACGGAAACATATCCAATACGTAGTATTTTGGCAAATCGGATTGATTATCCGCTTTAAAGGCTTGATTTTTTGCCCAATAGGCTCTCCATTTTGCTTCTATCGTTTGAAAGTCGTATCCCACTTTTGTTGTGTTTTTCTTTTGAAAAGCACAAAAATACGTTTATTGCTCGAATGTTTAAAAGCTAAAAGAAGATTTATCCGCTCCTTAATCCTATATTTCTTTCTATTTTTACAAAAAGATTTATAGTGGCAAAAGGTTTTCAAGATAACTTTCAAAAAAGAAGAGTCCTAAACGGCTATTTCTCTGTTGTAGTTAGCATAACCTTGGTCTTATTTTTTCTTGGCATTTTAGGGCTTTTTCTATTAAATACCCAAAATGTAGCTTCTCACTTCAAAGAGCAAATTGTCATGACCGTTTATCTTAAAGATAGCGCAAAAGACATTGAAATTACCCAGCTTCAAAAAAAAATCCAACTGGATCCCGCTACAAAAAAAGTAAATTACACTACTAAAGAGGAGGCAGCAGAACAATACTCCAAAGAAATAGGTGAAGATTTTCTTGAGTTTTTAGGTTATAACCCCCTGCTCAACTCCGTTGACATCTATTTTAACGCCGCTTTTGTGAATACCTTGAGTTTGACTCAAACCAAACGGGAAATTGAACAGGCAGGTTTTGTAGATGAAGTTGTTTACGACCAACCTTTAGTTAGTCTTTTGGATGAGAATATTCAACGGATTTCATTCATCTTATTATTAATAAGCATCCTTTTTGTCATCATTGCACTTTTGCTGATCAATAGTTCGATACGATTGTCCATCTATTCAAAGCGTTTTATTATAAAAACAATGCAATTAGTAGGAGCCACAAAATCATTTATCAGAAGACCCTTCATTCTTACTCATTTGAAATTGGGGATCATGAGTTCACTTTTAGCCTTAGGTGCCATGAGTATTTTACTTTGGGAGGTAGACCAACGCTTTCCAGAACTGAAACTATTGGAACAAACCCATTCTTTAATTCTCATATTCGGGGTAGTTTTAGGATTGGGAGTTGGAATTACCGGACTCAGTACTTTCTTTGCAACACAACGTTATTTAAACCTAAAATCAGATGCCGTATATTAAACTCTTCTTATGAAAAAAACTACCTCTTCAAAAAAACTCTTGTTTGGAAAAAGAAACTACCGTATTCTCTTTATTGCTCTGGTTATTATTGCTTTAGGTTTTATACTTATGAGTGGAGGAGGTAGTGATGATCCAAATTACTTTAATGAAGCTATTTTTAATTTTAGAAGAATTCGACTTGCTCCTAGCCTTGTTCTCATCGGTTTTGGAGTAGCCATGTATTCCATTCTTACCAAAGAAAAAAATACGTGATGAATTTTGTTGAGGCTATAGTTCTCGGAATAATTCAAGGGCTAACAGAATTTTTACCCATTTCTTCCAGTGGACATTTAGAAATTGGTAAAGCACTTTTTGGTAACGAAGTTCTTGGTCAAGAAAGTCTTTTTTTTACATTGGTTCTTCATTTTGGAACAGCACTAAGCACGATGGTTATTTTTAGAAAAGAAATTGGAGAAATCATCAAAGGTCTATTTCAATTTTCGATCAATGAAAACACCTTATTCTCATTTAAAATTGTAATATCCATGATTCCCGCAGCTCTTGTAGGGCTTTTTTTACAAGATGCTATAGAAGCTTTGTTTTCTAAAAATCTAATCCTAGTTGGTGCCATGTTGATTCTTACTGCTCTGATTCTTTTTCTAGCAGATCGTACCAAAAAAACAGAAAAAAATGTTTCTTTTTCCAATGCTTTCGTTTTAGGAATTGTTCAAGCTGTGGCTATTCTCCCTGGAATTTCTAGAAGTGGGTCAACCATTGCCAGTGCAGTACTTTTAGGAGTGGATAGAGAAAAAGCAGCGCGATTTTCTTTTATCATGGTCTTACCCCTTATCTTTGGTAGCATAGCTAAAACAATTTTAGATTTAGAAGGAGTCCCTGAGCAAATAGATTCAGTCGCATTATTTCTTGGATTTATTGCAGCTTTTTTGAGTGGTCTTCTTGCCTGCCAATGGATGATTTCCATTGTCAAAAAAAGTAAACTTAAATACTTCAGTTATTATTGCATTCTTCTTGGTAGTTTGACTTTAGCCTATGGACTTTTTTAAACAGACATTTACAACTGAAGAAGTTCAAGAAGGCCTCATCCTTTCCATAGACAAACCCCTTGGATGGACTTCATTTCAAGTAGTAAATAAAGTTCGTTGGTATCTTAAAAATCAAACAGGATTGAAAAAGATCAAGGTAGGTCATGCAGGTACCTTAGACCCCTTAGCTACAGGTCTTTTATTACTCTGTACAGGAAAGAAAACCAAAAGCATTAGTCAACTTCAGCAAAAAGAAAAAACCTATACAGGTACCATTACTTTAGGCGCTATTACTCCCTCATATGATTTAGAAACTGAAATTGTTAAGCGCTACCCAACAAAACATCTTACAGAAGCTCTTTTAATAGAGACTACCAAAAAATTTACTGGAACTATCGAACAATATCCCCCACTTTATTCTGCCTTAAAAAAAGAAGGAAAAAGGCTTTACGAATATGCGCGTACTGGCGAAAAACCTAAGATAGAAGCAAGAAAAGTCGACATTTCAAAATTTGAGCTTAAACGAATTGAATTACCAGAGATCGATTTTTTGATAAAATGTAGTAAAGGAACGTATATTCGTAGTCTGGCGTATGATTTCGGAAGGAAAGTACAATCTGGAGGCTATCTTTCTGCATTAAAAAGAACAAAAAATGGTGATTTCTCATTAGAAGATGCTTACAGTATGGAAAGTGTAGCGAATGTAAATTCTGAAAAAAATATTAAAAGCATTAAACCGATAAATTAAAACTTGCTAAATTTAAATTATGGAGGTTCAAGATCCAACGAAAACAAGTGGGGTAAGAAACAAGACAGATTTAGCTGAAGCCATTCAGAAACTAAAGAAAGAAAAAAATGCAGTTATCTTAGCTCACTATTATCAAGATGAAGCCATACAAGAGGTTGCTGATTATTTGGGAGACAGTCTTTATTTAGCACAACAAGCTGCTAAGGTTGATCATGATATCATCGTGTTTGCTGGGGTTCATTTTATGGCAGAAACGGCTAAAATCATCAATCCAAACAAAAAGGTTCTCTTGCCTGATTTAAAGGCGGGCTGCTCCTTGGCAGACTCTTGTCCTCCAGAGGATTTTGCCGCTTTTAAAGCGAAACATCCAAAAGCGATGGTCGTTTCATACATCAACTGTTCCGCAGAAGTTAAAACATTAAGCGATTTGGTTTGTACTTCAAGTAATGCAAAGAAGATTATTGAAAGTATTCCAAAGGATCAAGAAATTATCTTTGCCCCCGACAAAAATTTGGGAGCCTACCTAAATAAAGAAACAGGACGTAAAATGATCTTATGGGAAGGGTCTTGTATTGTTCACGAAGCATTTTCTTTTGATAAAATTGTTCAACTAGTAAAAGACTATCCCAAAGCTAAATTCATAGCTCATCCTGAAAGTGAATCTCCTGTTTTAGAAATTGCTCATTACATTGGAAGTACTTCAGGGCTTTTAGCATTTGTTCAAAAGGATGATGCTCAAGAATATATCGTAGCTACTGAAGCTGGAATTCTTCATGAAATGCAGAAACGTTGCCCTCAGAAAACATTCATTCCTGCTCCAGTAGAAGATGACACCTGTGCTTGTAGTGAATGTGCCTTTATGAAAATGAATACTTTAGAAAAATTATACCGGTGTCTGAAAGAAGAAACCCCTGAGATATTAATGGACTCCAAACTGATGGACGCCGCACGCCTTCCTATTGAACGTATGTTTAAGTTAAGTTGATGAAAACCAAAGATATTCTTGTGATCGGTACAGGAATTTCGGGTTTGACTTTTGCCATAAAAGTTGCCGAAAAAAATCCAACACTTAGCCTTACTCTAATTTCTAAAGGGGATATGAATGAAGGCAATACTCGTTATGCTCAAGGTGGAATCGCTGTAGTACAGGATTTAAAAAGAGATTCTACAGCAAAACATATAGAAGACACCCTAATCGCAGGAGATGGAGGGTGTGACCCCAAAGTGGTTACCTTTGTGGTCGAAGAAGCAAATCAACGCTTAACGGAACTGATCAATTGGGGAACTTCCTTTGACAAAAAGAAAGAACAATTGCATTTGGGAAAAGAGGGTGGACATTCTGAGAAAAGAATCGTACACTACAAAGACCAAACCGGAAAACAAATTCAGGATGTTTTAACAGAAAAAGTAAAAAGTTTCCCAAATATTACGATTTTAGAAAACCATACCTTGGTTGACTTGATCACCGACCATCACTCTCCAGCAGAGCAAAATAGATGTTATGGAGCTTATGTCATCTCTCAAGAGCGAGAAGAAATCATAAAAATTACTGCTAAAATTACCGTACTCTCCACCGGCGGAGCAGGAAGTCTTTATGCACATACCACCAATCCAAGTGTAGCAACTGGAGATGGCCTGGGCGCAGCCTATCGAGCCAAAGTCCAAATGGATCGGTTGCCCTACGTTCAATTTCACCCCACAGCTTTGAAAGAAAAAGTAAACGGAAATGTTTTTTTAATTACTGAAGCCGTCCGCGGAGCTGGAGCCAAATTACTCAACGAAAAGTTTGAACGATTTATGATCAAAATGGATTCCAGAGCGGAACTTGCCCCAAGGGATATTGTCGCCAGGGGAATTCAAAAAGAGATCCAAGAACAAGATGCAGATCATGTTTGGTTAGACGGGTCAGAAATATCCGAAGAAAAATGGAAAGCTCATTTTCCCACCATTTACAAGACTTGTAAATCAATAGGTATCAACCTACCTAAAGATTATATCCCAGTTGTTCCTGCTGCACACTATTTCTGTGGTGGTATCAAAGTTAATGAACATAGTGAATCGCAATTAAAAGGTCTTTATGCAATTGGTGAATGTAGTGCTACGGGGCTTCATGGAGCAAACCGACTTGCTTCCAATTCTCTTTTAGAAGCTTTAGTCTTTGCCCATCGTGCGGCAATGGATTGTATCAAATCACTCAATGAAAATTTACCTGATGAAGATTTTTATGCCGCTCTTCCCGAATGGGATGGTGACGGATATTCAAAAAACTACACCATAGAAAAAGTACACAATCTGAGAGAACAACTTCAAGAAATCATGACATCCTATGTTGGAATTTTTAAAACAAATGAGGGTTTGCATAAAGCTGAAAACAAAATCAACGATATTTACCTACAAGTTCAACAGCTTTACAATCAAAACAAACTGACCAATGGTCTAAGTGAGTTGAGAAATATGGTAAGTATTGCCTACTTGTTGACAAAACAAGCTCAAGATATAACAGAGAACAAAGGGGTCTTTTACAATCAAAATTATGCCTAACAGCTTTTTTAAACAATATAAAAATCAGATTGAAAAGTTTATAGATCAAGCACTAGAGGAAGATCTTGGAGCGGGAGACCATAGTAGTTTGTCTTGTATAGATGCGGGTGATGAAAGCAGAGCGAGACTTTTGGTAAAAGAAGGGGGAATCCTTGCTGGAGTTGAATTGGCAAAAGAAATTTTTAAACGTTACGACCCAAAACTTGACATGCAACTTCTTCTTAAAGAAGGAAGTAAAATTAAAGCAGGAGATATTGCATTTAGTATTCAAGGGCCCACACAATCCATCCTTGCTACAGAACGCCTAGTACTCAACACCTTACAACGCATGAGTGGTATAGCTACATTCACTCAAGAGTTAACTCAACTAATACAACATACTTCTTGCAAACTTTTGGATACTAGAAAAACCACTCCTAATTTTAGATATCCAGAAAAATGGGCGGTTCTTATTGGTGGGGGAAGAAATCATCGAATGGGTCTTTTTGATGCTATCATGATTAAAGATAATCATGTTGACTTTTGTGGAGGGATGAAACAAGCTTTAGAAAAAACGCAAGCATATCTGGAAAAGTATGGAAAACCCTTAGAAGTAGTTGTAGAATGTAGAAATCAAGAGGAGCTAGAGGCAGCACTTCCTTTTTCCTTTGTTTCCAGAATTCTCTTAGACAATTATAAGCCCGAAGACTTAACAAAAGCAGTACAGTTTATAGGAGGAAAAAAAACAACAGAAGCCTCGGGTACTATTTCAAAAAAAAATCTAATTCCTTACGCAGAAAGTGGAGTGGACTTCATTTCTATGGGATCGTTAACCTATGGAGCCAAACCAATTGACCTAAGCTTAAAAGCTTTTTAAATTTCGTAAATAACGAGTTTGTAACCATCGTTTAAAGAATGTCTGCTTTAAGCCAGATAAATTCTGCTTTAATTTTTATATTTGTGTGCACATTTCCGCTAAATGAAATACCAAAGAATTCTTTTAAAATTAAGTGGTGAAGCTCTGATGGGAGGTCAAAGCCATGGTATTGATCCCGAACGTATTGACAGCTATGCTAAAGAAATCAAAAAAGTTTTTGACAAAGGAATTGAAATTGCTATTGTCATTGGGGGAGGAAATATCTTTAGAGGAATCTCTGGAGCTAGCAAAGGAATGGATCGGGTACAAGCAGACTATATGGGTATGTTAGCAACTGTGATTAACGGACTTGCCCTTCAAGGAGCTTTGGAAAATAATAATGTCCCCACCCGCTTGCAAACTGCTATTAAAATTGAAGCCATTGCGGAACCCTTTATAAAAAGAAAAGCCACCCGCCATCTAGAAAAAGGAAGGGTTGTAATCTTTGGATCAGGAACAGGAAACCCCTATTTTACCACAGATTCTGCAGCAGTCCTTAGAGCGATAGAAATAAATGCTGATGTCATTTTAAAAGGTACTCGTGTGGACGGCATCTATACTGAAGATCCAGAGAAAAATATAAAAGCAACCAAATTTGACAACCTCTCTTTTGACGAAGTTTTGAATAAAGGACTTAAAATTATGGACACAACAGCATTTACATTAAGTCAGGAGAATAATTTACCGATCATCGTTTTTGATATGAATGCTCCAGATAATTTGTTTAATGTTGTCAAAGGAGAAAATATAGGAACCCGAGTAGAATTATAAGTTTATCAGCTATGGAAGAAGAAATGAAATTTATCGTGGACTCTGCGAAAGAAAGTATGGAATTAGCGATCAAGCATCTCGAAAAAGAAATGCTTAACATCCGCGCAGGCAAAGCAAACCCCATCATGCTCGCAAGCGTTAAGGTTGACTATTACGGTACCCCTACCCCCCTATCTCAAGTAGCTAATATCAACACTCCAGACGGGAGAACCCTCTCTGTACAACCCTGGGAAAAAGCCATGTTGGCAGAAATTGAAAAAGCAATTTTAATAGCCAATTTAGGATTCAATCCCATGAACAACGGGGAATCTATAATCATTAATATCCCTGCACTAACCGAAGAACGAAGAAAGGATTTGGCCAAGCTCGCAAAAGCTGAAGCTGAAAATGCTAAAATTTCTATTCGTGCTGCTCGTAAAGATGCAAATAATGAAATCAAAAAATCGGATAGTTCTGAAGATATTCAAAAAAACTTTGAAATAGATATTCAAGCTCTCACCGATCAATACAATGCCAAAGCGGACGAAATTTTTACTCTTAAAGAAAAAGAAATCTTAACCGTGTAAATAAAATCATATTGCTACTAAGCAGGCCCAAATGAGAAAAAATAACAAATCAAGTATCTGGAGCCTGGTGGCAAGAGTTATATTAAGGAACAGAATCCTTATTTTATTAGGAATCATTTCCCTTACCTTTTATTGGTCTACTCAATGGAAAAACATGCAGTTTACTTTTACAGAAGCTAACCTGCTCCCAGACAATCATCCCGAAAATATTCTTTA
>JALRDC010000080.1 GCA_023262245.1 Flavobacteriaceae bacterium | reverse complement strand
GCTACGCACCCAAACATGCTAGACAGGAAGCATATAGACTAATGCAGAACCCAAAGATTCAAAGCTATCTGGCCAAAAGATCAGCAGAGATAAACAGATCGTACGCTGTAACCAAACACAACTACGTTAGAAGAGATCGGTGAAACCTTTGATTTAACAAGAGAGCGGGTTCGACAAATTAAAGAAAAAGCAATTCGAAGACTGAAACACACTTCTAGAAGTAAAATTCTAAAAACCTATTTAGGATAATTGATAAGGCAACCCTTGGGTTGCCTTTTTTTTTATCTTTACTTTAAAACAAACTATATGTCCGTAAAAATAGCACCTTCTATACTCGCAGCAGATTTCGCCAATTTGGAACGAGACTCTAAAATGATCAATACTAGTGCTGCAGATTGGTTTCATATTGATATCATGGATGGTGTGTTTGTTCCTAACATTTCTTTTGGAATGCCCGTTTTAAAAGCCATTCAAGAACACGCAACTAAACCACTTGATGTCCACTTGATGATCATTGACCCAGACCGTTATATTGAAACTTTTGCCTCCCTGGGGGCTGCAGTGCTTACAGTACATTATGAGGCGTGTCACCACCTTCATAGAAGTATTCAAAAGATTAAATCTTGTGGAATGAAAGCAGGTGTTGCGTTAAACCCGCACACCCCTATTCAAAGTTTAGAAGCAATTATTAACGATATCGATTTGGTTTGTTTAATGAGCGTAAATCCGGGATTTGGGGGACAATCTTTTATTGAAAATACCTTCGAAAAAGTAGAGCAATTAAAAAGCTTGATCCATTCCAAAAATGCACAATGCCTAATCGAGATTGACGGAGGAGTGACTGATCAAAATGCTTCTAAATTAATTTCTTTAGGAGCAGATGTACTTGTAGCCGGAAACTATGTCTTTAAATCCAAAGATCCACATTCAACGATTCAACTTCTAAAAGAAGCTTAATTTCTTTTTGTCTTAAATTGAACTCTCCTATTGATAGCACGCCCTTCAGGTGAAGCATTATCACCAATCGGGTCTCCCTCTCCGTACCCTTGTACTTCTAATCGTTCTGCTGGTATTCCAAGTCCAATTAAGTGATTTCTTACCGCTTCAGCTCGGTTTTTAGAAAGTTGATTGTTATAAGCTTCATCACCGTCCGAGGAAGCGTAACCCTCAATGAGAAGATTTCCATCAGGATTTTCCATCAACAAAGCTTTAATCTTTTCAAGATTATCAAGGGTTTTACGTCCGAATATTTTAAAGCTACTGGCCGCAAAATTAATCCGCGAACCGAACTCATTTAAGGTTTTAACAATTTCTCCATCTAATTCTGGACACCCATTATTTTCTGGAGTACCTGCCTCATCCTTACATAAGTCTTCGTTGTCATTGATCCCATCACCATCACTGTCTTGCCACGGGCAGCCATTATTTTCTTCAGGTCCAGCTTCGTTGATGCATTTATCTTCATTATCAATTACTCCGTCTCCGTCTGTATCTGGACATCCGTTTGTTTCAACTGATCCAGCTTCCTCTGGACAATTATCATCAGGATCCGCGATCCCGTCTCCGTCAGTATCAATACATCCGTCAAATTCAGGAAGACCAGGTATTTCTGGACATTTATCTTCTTTGTCAATAATGGTGTCTCCATCTGTGTCGGGACAACCTTCATATTCTTTTAATCCTGGTACATTAGGACACTTGTCCTTTTTATCAGAAACTCCATCTTTATCCGCATCTGAAGAACCAAAACTGTAGCTCAAACCTGCAAAATGTTGCAAATGATCGAATCCATCGTTTTCGTTCATTTTTCTGTATGTGGATTGAAAGTTTAAAGCTAATTCATCTGATAGAAAAACATTAAACCCGATACCTCCAAAAATGGTTCTGCTGGTTTCTGTTGAGGGAAAAAAGCCTTCTTTTTCTGTTCCATCTGCAAATTGAGAAAATCCGTAACCTCCTACAAGATATGGCACAAAGCTTCCACTTGATATGTTTACTTTTAAAATTCCATCGACAGAGGTATAACTAAAAGAATCGTTAAAATTATTTACTTGTCCTAAAGAATATTGACCTCCTATGGATACTCCTCCGCCAAGATATCTGCTCAAGCTTAAAGCGGGACCTCCAATATTGACCGCTTGTTCTACATTGTCACCTAAAAGATTGATGATGTTTGTATTAGCTGTAAACAACCAAGTATTATCTTGTGTTTGGCCAAATGAATTTGTAAGTATTAAAAAGAAAAATACGCTTGTGGATAATTTTAAAAACCTCATATCAAATTTTAACAATAGTATATTACTATAACCAATAAATACTTGATTTATTGTTGAAATTTTAACAAAAACTGATTGTTTTAAAAATTCAATCTAAATCTTTACTTGATTTAAATATGGAGGGAAATTTTCTTTCAATCCAGTCTGGTATGTAATTTTGGTTTGCATCTTCCTCTAAACCTGTAGCAGTCGAAATAACTGCATATAGAATCACACCTCCAACAATGACAACGGCTCCGATAAGTACGATTACAATTTCTTTCATTTTAATTGATATATAGTAAAACTAATTTACAAAAAAAAACACTCTATTGTTAAAAAAAATCTTCTTTCAATCACATCTTCATAAAATCTTCATTCAAAACTTTATCAAAATAATGAAGGAATTCTTTTGCATTTTCTAGAGAGAATACGAGTGGTGGTTTTATTTTAATTACGTTCTGGTCAGGTCCATCAGTACTGAGGAGAATTCCAAAGCTTTTCATTCTATTTACTAAATAATCGGCATGATCTGTTAGTGGATTTTTTTCAGTATCCACAAATTCTACTCCTAAAAATAAACCCTGTCCTCTCACGTCACCAATGATTGGAAATCGAGCAGCTAAATGATGGAGCTCCTTTTTTAAATAATTTCCCACAGTCAAAGCATTGGCCTGAAGTTGTTCGTCTCTAACTACGTTCAAGACCTCATTTGCAATAGCACATGAGACTGGGTTTCCGCCAAAAGTATTGAAAAACTCCATACCATTATCAAATCGTTCAGCCACCTCCAAAGTGCAGACTACAGCAGCAACTGGATGACCATTCCCTAATGGTTTCCCTATTGTGACAATGTCTGGAATCACATCATGCAGTTGAAACCCCCAAAAATGTGATCCCACTCTCCCACAACCAGTTTGTACTTCATCTACTATACAAAGACCGCCAGCTGCTCTAACTTCTTTAAAAGCAGCTTTTAAAAAACCTTGGGGCAATTCTATTTGTCCTCCACAACTAATAATAGGTTCTATAATAATTCCTCCAAAGGGTTTTTTGAGCTTTTGGAGGTTGTTGATCTGTTTTTTAACTTCCTCTAAATAAGCAACTGCAGTATTGTCACCTCTATATTTTCCTCTAAAAGAATCTGGTATTGGAAAAATATGTGTGTTAGGCGGTTTCCCATTCCCTCCTTTACCATCAAATTTATATGAACTTACATCAATACAACTGTTGGTGTTTCCATGATACCCTATTTGAGATGCTAGGATCTGATTCGATCCGGTAACCGTTTTCATCATTCGGATGGCAAGCTCATTAGCTTCACTCCCAGAATTCACAAAATGGACGACACGCAGCTCCGAAGGAAAAGTAGTGAGTAAATTTTTAGCTAAATGAGTAATGTTTTGATGCAAATAACGCGAATTGGTGTTGAGTTGTCCCATCTGTAATTGTCCCGCTTTTACTACTCTTGGATGTTCATGTCCTACATGAGCCACATTATTTACCATATCTAAATACGGTTTGCCATCTCCATCCACTAAATACACGCCTTCTCCCCTAACTATATGGAGAGGATTTTGGTATTGAAGACTCATACCGCTCCCTAGATTTGTCTTCCTATCATTTCTTATTTGAGCAGTATCTTCTTTCTTAATGCTATTTAAAGCAGTATCCTTAAAAAATAAATTTGGATTAGGACAGATCGATTTCCAGGTATTTATCTGTTTTGCATAGGTAACTCCCGGAAAATCATTTTCATAATTCATTAGGGAAAGAAGTACCTGAAAATGAAGGTGAGGAGCCCAGTTGCCATTTTCCTCTTGTGTGCCAATTGTTCCAATTATTTCATTTTCATTTATAACATCTCCAAGGCTCAGCCTTTCAATGCTTTCATATGATAAGTGCCCATAAAGTGTGTAAAAGGAAAAGGATTTTAGTTGATGTTTTAAGACGATTAATCCTCCATATGCTTTGGTTCCAGTATCCTTTACGGAGATCACGACTGTCCCTTTTAGTAAGGAATGAACAGGAGTACTTGCTGGAACCCAAAAATCTACACCTAAATGTAAACACCTACGTTCCCGACCTTCATTTCCAATTTTGTTATAAGTATTTGAAGTATAGAGAGGGCGTGGCTCTAAATAGCCCCCCGCAATAATTTTGTCTGGAACTTCTTTTTGAAGTTGATTAATTTTAAATTGAAAATAATCAAGGTTGTTAAACTCATGTTCTCTGCCTACCCAGGTACTGAAAACGCTTAAATCAAGGTGATGTAAAGCTGCTTTTTTTAGCGTGGGAAACAGACTAGTTACACTAAAAGATTGTTTTTGAATCCAATCATCAAAAAGCTTCTGTCTCGGATGTGGATCAAAACCACAAGCTTCACGAAAGCGATAATGAACAAAATCTTCACCTAAGACCATCCATTTTTTTAAAAGTTCCCAAGCAGGTTTTTCACTAATCCATAAATACTCATTTTTGGGATTATCAACCTTATTTAAAGCTGATTTTGTAACAGAAACCACCAATCGCATTGCAATGAGGGTATATAAATATTCTAACTCCTGCTCCAAAATTGGAATGGAAGCATGGTAACCTTTTACAATAGGAAGAGCGGCTTCCAGAGGATCAGGAAAATCCATGATTGCATAGGCGCAACAAATCGAGAGATCATTGATGAGTTGTGTATATATAGCATCACCAAAATCGATGATCGAAAGTACCTCGGGTGTCAAGTTATTTTCTGATACAATTATATTGTTATCATTCACATCATTATGAACAACACTTTTTCGAAGATTGTTGTAGGAATCTTGAAATTCTTTAAATGACTGAATTGGCTTTTTTAAAAGTGTTTGTTCCTCAACATTAAAGAGATTTAAATGCGCCTCTACCCATAAAGATTGAGCAAGGTCCCATTCAAAATTTCTGTGAGCTTGTTTGTGATCAAAATGCTTTAAAGCTAAACTTAAATTACCTGAAACCAGCCCAAGGCTATATCGCAATGAGAATGAATAAGGGTTTACTGAACTCCATAGACGCCCTTCAATCCAAGACAGTACTCTTAAATACCAAATATTTTCATTCTCATCTGTGTAAATGCAAATCGGATTTCCTTCTAAATCAAGAATGACTTTTGGTGTATTTTCTAAACTGAGGTGTTCTAAAATTTGTTGCTGAAATTGGAGATATACAAAATCTCTTGTAGTAGGAGAAATCTTTAAAACATACGTTTTTCCTTGGTCTGAATTTACTTTAAAATTGAGATCTAGTTCTCCTGGAAGGGTTGTGATACTCCCCTTAATTCCAAAGTGGGAATGTATTAATTCAGCGGCTTTTTCAGTATCAATAGTTGAATACATCTGATAGGGATGTAATGTATAATAAAATTATGCCAAAAGATAATCAAAACCTAAAAAGAAGACTAAGCAAAATTTACTTAGATCAAAATTGGCTTTTTAAACCGATGATTTTTTTGATAATTACGGTGATTTGAGAATAACAATTTTCAATATATCCTAAAAAACGTAGCTAGTGACCCAGGGAGGATTCGAACCCCCAACCCTCAGAGCCGAAATCTGAT
>JALRDC010000119.1 GCA_023262245.1 Flavobacteriaceae bacterium | reverse complement strand
GTTTTTTTTATTTTTTGATGTAAAATTTGCACTCTTTAAAAAGAAGATCGGAGAAACAACTTATGGTATTGGATGGCTTCCGCTAGGTGGATACGTGAAAATTTCAGGAATGATTGACGAAAGCATGGATAAAGAACAAATGCTTCAACCTCCCCAGCCATGGGAATTTCGATCTAAACCGGCATGGCAGCGTTTAATTATTATGTTAGGTGGGGTGACGGTAAATCTCATCCTCGGTTTTTTAATCTACATGATGATCCTTTTTGTATGGGGAAAGTACACCCTCGCTTCGGAGGATCTTCCCCTAGGTATGGAACCCTCTCCAATAGTCGCTCAACTGGGTTTTGAATCTGGGGATCAAATCATCACCGTAGATGGAAAATCCTTAGAGAACGTCTTGGATATCAATAAATATCTTTTGCTTCGCAATGTAAAGACAGTCACTGTCGAACATAAAAATGGAGCTAGAGAGACGATAGCCATTCCTGAAGATATGGGTTCACAAATGTTTGAATCTGGGGAATTAATTCCCTTTAATCCTGTTTTTCCGGCTGTATTGGATAGTGTAATACCTAATTCCCCTGCAGGACTTTCCGGATTACAAGCCAAGGATAAAATCTTAAATATCAATGGTATTCCTGTAGATAACTGGATGGATTTCAAAGAGCAAATGACCGATGAGGCGACTGATATCAGTTTGGTTTATCAACGCAACCGTGAAATCGATACGCTTCAAATTAAAACCTCTTTAGACGGTACCTTAGGAATTTATCCTGAAACGAAAGTTTTTTCATTCCAATTGAGAACCTTGGGTCTTGGGGCCAGTATTGTAGAAGGATTTGATTACGGATATTGGACTTTAAGAGACTATGTAGCTCAATTTAAATATATTTTCACTCCAAAGGGTGCCTCTCAGTTAGGAGGATTTGGTGCTATCGGCAATATGTTCCCGGATCAGTGGAATTGGAAGGGGTTTTGGTCCAGTACTGCTTTGATCTCTATCATTCTTGCCTTTATGAACGTACTTCCTATTCCTGCTTTAGATGGTGGCCATGTGATGTTTTTATTTTACGAAATTATCACTGGGCGCAAACCGAATGATAAATTTATGGAATACGCTCAAATGTTTGGTTTTTTCCTGCTACTCACCTTAGTATTATATGCTAATGGGAATGATCTTTATCGAGCGCTTTTCAACTAAATTATTTTTCGGTAGAACGATACTCTATTTGATATAATATTTCATTTTTCCTATTTAGTACTTGGTAGGGAGAATTGTATACTAAAATGAGGGGGGAACCCTGAATTTGTATGCCATGCTTTTCAACGATTTTATCAAGGGCTTTTAGGGCTCTATTTGTCACCCAATCTAAAGCATATCCTCCAAAACGGAGGGCAATAAAATAACCAGGCTTAGATTGATATACCGCTACATTTTGAGACAAGGCATTCGGTGCATTTTCTTGGTCAAAACTGCGTGGCAGAACAAATTCCATTACCTCTTGTCCCTCTTCTTGCTGCATATATACAGGTGTTGTCATCGCAATTTTTTGACCCGTTTCATTTTTTCCCGATATGTAACCAAATAATGCATTAAAGCCCTTGTTTTTATTAGCTCTAATTTTCATGACAGAGGGGTAATAACGTATTTGAGCACTATCAAGCGTTTTAATCAATTCATAATGTTGGGTTTCATATTGTTGTGCCATCAGGTTAGAGAATAAAAAGAAATATAATAGTGTGAAATAGCTGCGTGCCATTTATTTAAGTCTTAACGATACTATTTTTTACTAAAATAAGTATTGTCTTTAAGTCTTACAACTCCTATTAAAAGGAAAAGTTTACAGAGATACTAGGTAAAAATATCTACTCAAAAAATTTATTTAATTTTTATTTTTGAAATGGGTAAATGCGTTTATATTTGCAGCTCGTTTGATATGTGTTTTATAACTGTATCGATTTTCCTCCTTAGCTCAGTTGGTTAGAGCATCTGACTGTTAATCAGAGGGTCCTTGGTTCGAGCCCAAGAGGAGGAGCAAAAAATCAAAAAAGTAGCCGAAAG
>JALRDC010000095.1 GCA_023262245.1 Flavobacteriaceae bacterium | reverse complement strand
CAGTCAAATTCTTCTTCATTCATCCCTTTCCAAGCATAAACGGGGATTCCAGCAGCTGCAATGGCCGCAGCGGCATGATCTTGAGTTGAAAAAATATTACAAGAACTCCAAGTGACTTCTGCTCCTAAGGCAACCAAAGTTTCGATAAGAACTGCGGTTTGTATGGTCATATGTAAACAACCCGCAATACGCGCACCTTTCAAAGGTTGTTCTTTTTCAAATTCTTTTCTTAATGCCATTAAGCCTGGCATCTCCTTTTCTGCTAAAAGAATTTCTTTTCTTCCCCATTCTGCAAGGGCAATGTCTTTAACTTTATAGGGTAAGCGTTGTGATGTTTTTGATTCCATAATTGTACCTTTGGATATTGAACCGCAAAAGTACAACCTTTCTAAGCAATTTCAAATGCCTGAATGCCATAGAGAATTAATAAACAACACCACACAAATTGCGGTTTGGAAAATAACTGAGGATGAAACCCAGCTTACTCAGGGGTTAAAGCTATCACAACAAGCTATAAATCGCTTAGCTCAAAGGAAAAGCATGATCCATCGCAAAGGCTATTTGGCCATAAGGCAATTGCTTAAAATCTTTGACATAGATCCTATTGCTCATCAATACGATAAAAACGGAGCACCTTATTTAACGGATGGAAGGTACCTTTCTATTACCCACACTAAAGACGTTGCTGCTATAGCTATTTCAACCGTAGCAGTAGGGATTGATTTAGAACACTATCAAGAAAAAATAAAAAAAATTGCTCCTCGCTTTTTACATGATCTAGAATCTGTGGATTCAAATAAAAATCAAGACATCAAATATTTAACCCAAATATGGACCGCAAAAGAAGCGCTTTACAAAGTTTTCAGGCAACCGGGAATTCAATTTAACACCCAGTTGTGTATTGCTCCTTTTGAAAAACAAGCTCCTTCAGGCTCTGGGTCAATTAAGCATCTCGATCAAACTCATATTTTCAAACTTGACTTTAGATATTTTAACACATTTTGCTTGAGTTTGGCAACTACAAATAGTGAAACATCATGAAACTTTCTATAGAATTGACCTTAACACCATTAAAGGACAACTACGTCCCCACGATCAAAACCTTTATCCTTCAAGTAAGAGAGTTGGGGTTTGTAACCAAAGAGAATCCCTTAAGTACACAAATTTATGGGGACTTTGATAACGTAATGAACAAGTTGCTTCCACTAATTCGAAAAACTTTTGTTGAAGAAGCAGCACTCATGTTACATATTAAAATGGTTAAAGGAGATCGTAGCAATTATGAACCCGATTTTTGAATTTTTACTCAAACCCTATCAAAACTATAATACGCTAGAGATTGTTCTAGAAAGTATTGCTGTTGTTTTAGGGCTTCTCAGTGTTTGGTTTGCTAAAAGAGATCAAATTGCGGTCTATCCCACAGGAATGCTTTCCACAGCAATTTTTGTATACATTTTGTATAAAGCCAACCTTTTGGGGGACTTGTTGATTAACGTATACTTTTTTATAGTGAGTATTTACGGATGGTATTTTTGGGTTCGTAAAAAAAGGAAAAAAACAGAAAATCCAATTTCAAGAATGAACTCTTGGGAAAAAAAGAGATGGTTCATTTTGTTTTTGATCATCCTCTTTTTTGTCGCAGGAATTTACATTTTATTTGATAAGTGGCAAGATTGGTCAGCACCCATTGATTGTTTTACCACAGCTTTGTTTTTTGTAGGGATGTGGTTTATGGCTAGAAAAAGATTGGAACATTGGATCTTTTGGATTGTAGGAGACCTGATCTCAATTCCTCTATATTTGTACAAAGGACTTGGACTAACTAGTTTTCAGTACCTTGTTTTTACGCTTATTGCTATCTTTGGTTATATTCAATGGAAACGAATTTACAACAAGAGAGTAATTGCTTAAGAATTGTTTTGTACGGTCCTGAATCAACTGGAAAAACGACACTAGCTAAAGCCCTAGCAGCTGTTTATCAAACACAATGGGTTCCAGAATTTGCAAGAAATTACCTCCAAGAAAAATGGGATCAAACGGGGGAGGTTTGTACTTTAAAGGATTTAATATTTATTGCCAAGGGACAGATAAAACAAGAGAATCAAGCAGTGCAAAAGGCTAAAGAATATGTATTTTGTGATACCAATATTTTAGTTACAAGAGTTTGGTCGGAAACTCATTTTAACGGTTATTGCGCTCCGGAAATTAAGTATTGGACAAAAGCATTTAAATACGATCATTACTTTTTAACGGACATTGATGTGCCATGGAAAGCAGATGACCTAAGAGACCGACCAAATAACAGGAGGGAGATGTTTCTTCACTTTGAAACCTTGTTAAAAGAAATGAAAGCTCCTTATACAATTTTAAAGGGCAATCACAAGCAACGGTTAAAAAAAGCGCAAGAAATAATCAAAGCATTAAGCGAAAAAAATGATATCTGAAAAAGATTACAAACAACTTCAAGCTAGCGGAAGATCAAACGAATTGGTGCAAAGACAATTTGAGTTTTTGATCAACGGGAATTCCCTGCTAAAGGATATTCGTCCTGCTCGACTTGGAGATGGAATCCATAAACTTTCAAAAAAAGACGAGGAAGTAGCTTTGCAGATTTTTCAAACTCAGGCGGATGCAAAAAGATGGATGAAATTTGTTCCAGCCTCAGGTGCAGCAAGTAGAATGTTTGCTCCTTTTCATGCACTCCAACAGGCTCTCAACAAAAAGAATTTCGATCTCAACACTTATCGCAAAACCCCTCAGGGAAAGGAACTTTGGAAGTTAATAGAAAACTTAAAGAGGCTACCTTTTTTTGGATCCATTCACGCTAAAATTATAGAAGATAAAAACACTGCTGTAGAAAACCAAGAAGCCTATATTCTTGCATTTATTCAAAAAGTACTCTCTCAATTTGCAAGTTATCCTAAGGCGCTAATTCCCTTCTTCGTTGATGATCAGGGAAATGATTGGACTTCCTTTGAAGCACAACTCCAAGAAACCATTAAGCTAGGACATAAAAGTACTCCTGTACCGCTGCATTTGACAATAGACAAAGCACATAAAGATCTTTTTGATGAGGAAGTAAAAAGATTTCAACAGAAAAAAAGAGCCAAAGAAAAACAAACATTTTATATTGAATATTCTCATCAACACCGTTTAACGGACACCCCTTTTATCGACGGCAACAAACAATGGGTTCGTGATGAGAATGGAGCAATAGCCTTTCGAAAGGGAGGGCATGGTTCGTTACTTGAAAATTTAAATCATCTAGATGCGGACTGTGTATGGATAAAAAATGTGGATAATATCCTCCTTGGTCCAGCGAATGCTGAAGGGGAGAAATGGATGAAAATTTTAGCAGGAAGACTCTTAGCTACCCAAGAAGAGCTTTTTAAGCATTTGCATAGTTTGGAAAAGCTGAAAGACAAAACCAAATTAGCACCCGTCGTTACCTTTATTAGAAGCAATTTTAATCCGAGATTCAATTTAAATTCTAAGTCGAAAATGTCTCATGAAGTCCTTTTTGACTATTTGTACAGACCCTTACGAATTTGCGGAATGATACCTGCTTCAGATGCTGTTGGAGGAGGTCCTTTTTGGAAAAAAGTAATGCGAGGAGAAAGCCTACAAATTATTGAAGGGGTTGAATTAGATCCCAAAGATGAAGGACATGCTAAAGCGATTGCTGAAAGTACTCATTTCAACCCTGTGATGATGGTCTGTGGAATTACCGATCATCTTGGTGAAAAATTTTCTCTCTATGATTTTAGGGATGATAAACGCTTTATGATAAGCAAAAAAGTACTTGGGAATATGGAAATTTACATCCTTGAATGGCCTGGGTTGTGGAATGGTGGAATGGCGGAATGGAATACGATTTTTATTGAGTTACCACCTCAGACTTTTAATCCGGTGAAAACAGTAATGGATTTAATCCGATAAAGATTTTTAATTATATTTACCGACTAATCTCAAAGGGGTGCCTTTTAAGGCTGAGATCATACCCAACGAACCTGGGCAGGTAATGCTGCCAAGGGAATTATTTTTAGTAGTAATAGCGAATAATCACCCCTTTTATTTGAATAAATTTATTCGAATGAAATCTGTACGATTAAGCTTTTTATTTTTCTTTAACGCTCTGATTCTTTTTGCTCAAACACCCAATGTTGAAAAAGTCAAAGACTCCCTTTCGGAGATACGATTGCAAGAAGTACTTCTTACTGGAATTCGAGCAAAGGAAAACATTCCTGTAACCTTTACCAATGTGACCAAACAGGATCTTACACCCAGAAACTTAGGACAAGACATACCAATTTTACTCAATTACCTCCCCGGTGTTGTAACGACAAGTGATGCGGGAAGCGGAATTGGATATACTGGAATTCGCGTTCGAGGAAGCGATGCTACTCGAGTTAATGTTACGATTAACGGAATACCTTATAACGATTCAGAATCTCAAGGAACATTTTGGGTAAACCTCCCCGATTTCGCTTCCTCAGTAGAGGCAATTCAGTTGCAACGGGGGGTGGGAACATCCACAAACGGTGCTGCAGCCTTTGGAGCAAGTTTAAATTTAGAGACGAATGCTTTAAAAGAAGAGGCTTTTACCTCTCTTGCTTCCAGTTTGGGGAGTTTTAATACTTTAAAAAACACACTGCAATTTTCTACAGGCACTCTAAACAATCGGATTACTTTTTCAGGACGTCTTTCACAAATTAACTCTGACGGATACGTGGACCGAGCAACTTCAGATCTAGATGCGTATTTCTTTCAAGGAACATTTAAGGATGAAAATACTTTAATCAAAGCCTTGGTGTTTGGGGGGCACGAAATCACTTACCAATCTTGGTATGGCCTTGACCCAATTAGCTTAGCTTCAGATCGGACCTATAACCCTGCTGGAGAAATTTATGATGAAAATGGAAATAGAACAAATTTTTACGACAATCAAGTTGATGACTATTCTCAAACGCATTATCAATTCCATTGGAATGAACATTTGAATTCCTTCTGGAACTTCGCTTTGGGATTGAATTATACTCATGGAAGCGGTTTTTATGAAGAGTACAATGATTTGTGGTACAATCAAAATGTTAGCTTTGGAAGCGATACGAGTTTTGATTATCTCAAACTGAACCCTTTTCAAGTGGGAGAAACAACAATTACCACTAGTGAAAACATCACCCAAAAATGGTTGGATAATGATTATTATGTCTTGACTTTGGGATTAAACTATCAAAAAGAAAGGACAAGCATTAATCTTGGGGGTCTGGTCAGTCGTTATGTCGGAGATCATTTTGGTAATTTAGTATGGGGTCAAACCTTAGGAACGGTTTTACCTAATCACCGATTTTATGATAATCAAGGGATCAAAACAGAAGGGAGTCTTTTTGCAAAAGCGACTCAAACCATTACGGGCTCCCTATCCGGATTTATTGACTTACAACTCCGTTCCATTGACTATACAGTTTCTGGGGTGGTTGCTGGGCCCGCTCCTTTTTCGGTAGAAGATGACTTTCTCTTTTTTAACCCTAAAGCAGGACTCACCTATGAACTAGGGTCTGGACAAAGACTTTATTTTTCTTATGCTAAAGCACAAAGAGAACCCAACCGAACAGATTATGAAAATGGAACCCCTAAACCTGAAAAATTAAACGATTTTGAGCTTGGGTGGCGCGTTAAAACTCCTTCCATTCAAGCCCAATCAAATCTGTATTGGATGGAATATCAAGACCAACTGGTCTTAACAGGCGCGCTCGATGAGGTAGGCGCCCCTATACGTAAAAATGTAGGTAAAAGCAGACGTCTTGGAATAGAAGTTGAACTTAAATTGAAACTCCATTCCAATTGGTTATGGCAACCCAATATAGCTTTAAGTAGTAATCAAAATTTAGATTTTTTCTTTGAACGCAATGGTGTTTTAGAAAATTTAGGAAAAACACAATTAGCCTATTCTCCAAATTTAGTATCGGGTAGTGCCTTAATGTATGTTCCCTCTACTCGTTTTCAAATGGGTTTGTTGTCGAAATATGTAAGCAAACAATATATGGGAAATATAGATTCAGAAACCTCGATCCTTACGGCATATTTTATCAATGATTTCAATGCAGTTTATAGTTGGCAACCTAAAAAATGGATTAAAGAAATTCAATGGTCGTTATTGATCAATAACATTTTTAATAGTAAATATGAGTCGAATGGATATTTTTACACCTTTGACGATACTTGGTCTTCCCCGGGAAAAGTAACTACGATTGAAGGGGCTGGATACTACCCCCAGGCAGGGATTAATTTCCTAATGGGTTTGCAGATTCAAATTTAAAATCGATAGCCAACAATGAGACGTGCAACAAACCGGCCAAAGTTTCCATTTGGATCGGCATTGACTAATTGCTGTCCAACAAGCGTCATTTTTAGCTGAGTGTTGTATTCAAATCCCAATTCTAAAGCATAGCCATAAGAAAGGGGATCAAGTTGATTGTTAAAAAATTGTTGTCTGCTTTCAGCGGAACTTTGATGCATCAAGAGACTTGGGAATGCCCAGAAATACAGACTACTGTTAGTTAACGCGTCTTCTGCAAGAGTCTTTTGATAAATCCACCCTACTCGTCCGTAATAATCAAAAAAGGAGGTGTTTTGAAAATTGGGTAATGGAGTTCCTTCAATCCATTTATTTCCTATGCTGACGCCTAATTTGTTATTTTGCAGTTCATTCTTTTTCAATGTAAAACTCCCAAAAAAACTCCCATTAATCGTTCCACCTATTGGATTCATTAAGAAATCAAAGGTGTTTAATTCATCAATACGATTTCCACGCCAAAGGGTTTGAGTACCATAAACAGTTAATGCAATATGATTTCCTTTTTTAGAATCATAGCGGAGTTTGAGAACTTCTAAAGTAAAATCAAGGTGTTTTAAACTGCTTATTCCTACAATCCCTGTTCGAATTAGTTGTATCCTAAAGCTTTCTTCCTCTCTTTTCCCCTTGGTATAATCAATTTCCAATAGTTGAGCAGTGAGTGCTGCGCTCAGTAGTAAAAATCCTACAAGAAACAGTCGGGTTTTATTCATCATTTTTTTAAAAAACAGATCGGTAATGCTAATTATTTACCCTTAAAGTACCATTTAAATTTTGAACTTGGTAGAATAGAAGACCCTGAGGCGGATCTAAATCCTGACTTGGGTTTAAAAGTTGCCCCGTTGCTAAGCTGTACTGATAAGACTCACAACCACATTCTGCTAATACCCCCTTAATTTCTAGATTAGAGCAGGTTCTAGGTAAGTGGTTGGGACAAGTAGCTTCCCAAGCTAGAAAGGTAGTTCCATTTAAGTTAAATAAAATAATGCCATTAATTCCTGCATCGGGAACCAGTACACTACCTCCAACAAATGTCAGGCTGTTGTATGAAGGAAGACTTAAGTTAATTTCCCTTTGAAAACGAATATCAACTAAATATGGATTGCGCTGTAGAGGTGTTTTACTACAACTTATAAAAAAAAAGATAACACCTAAGCAGCTTGGGTAGAACTTTCGAAATTTTTTAATGGCTTGTCTCAATTGTGTATCTTTGTTTATTAATCCACCTTTTGGGGGATTTTTTGTTTATAAAACGTATAAATCATGAGTAAAGTATCTTATTATACTGAAGAAGGTTTAAAAAAATTACGTGCTGAGTTAAACCAACTCAAAGATGTAGAACGTCCTAAAGCTTCTCAAGCAATTGCTGAAGCCCGAGACAAAGGAGACTTAAGCGAAAATGCAGAATACGATGCTGCTAAAGAAGCACAAGGAATGCTGGAGATGCAAATTGCCAAGCTTGAAACTACTTTAGCCAATGCACGCATTATTAATGAGTCCGAATTGGATACCTCAAAAGCCCTCGTACTCTCCACAGTGGAAGTAAAAAATAAAGCAAATAATGCCAAGATGAAATACAAATTGGTAGCTCAAAGTGAAGCGGATTTAAAATCCGGAAAAATTTCTGTGGATTCTCCAATTGGAAAAGGACTTTTAGGGAAAAAAGTAGGTGATGTAGCAACCATTGCAGTTCCTAATGGAAATATTGAGTTAGAAATTATTTCCATTAGCCGAGATTGATGGAAACCCTTTTTAGTAAAATAATTTCTGGGGAAATACCAAGCTATAAGATTGCTGAGGATGCCTCTTGTTATGCTTTTTTAGATATCAACCCCAATGTAAAGGGGCATGTTTTATGCGTTCCAAAAAAACCGGTAGATAAGCTTTTTGATCTCCCGGAAGAGGATTATAAGCTTTTGATGGCTTTTGTTCGCAAGGTTGGGCTTGCTTTAAGACAAGCAGTCCCTTGTAAACGGGTTGCAATGTCGGTAATTGGCTTAGAAGTTCCTCACGCACATATCCATTTGATTCCTTTAAAAGAAATGGATGACATCCGGTTTCAAAAGAAAGAAACATGTAGCCCGGAAGAAATGCAACAAATTGCAAATCAAATCGCCTCTTATTACAAAGCTTAAGAAGGGGTTAAAGGGCTTTTATTTAACAATACTTGAAAGCTAGTTCCTTTGCCTATGGTGGTTTTTAGGATACTTATTTTTCCTTTATGAAAATCCTCTACAATTCGTTTAGCCAAAGACAAGCCAAGACCCCATCCTCTACTTTTAGTGGTAAATCCTGGTTTAAAAATACGAGAAGCAACTTCTTTTTTTATCCCCGAGCCAGTATCAGAAACGAGAAGTTCTATTTGTCTTGGTAGCTCCTTTAGTTGGATGCTTAGGGTTCCTTTACCTTTCATAGCATCAATGCCATTTTTGATCAGATTTTCTAACGTCCAACTAATCAGTTGTGAATTAAAAGGAATAATGACTTCTTTTTCTGGAAGGTCCATTTCAAATTTTACATGTTCAGAGCTTCTTTTTTTAAGATAATTAACAGTTTGTACAACAGCAGCATTGAGATCCAGTGGTTTGAGTTCAGGTTCAGAACCTACCTTAGAAAAACGATCCGTGATAAGGTTAAGCCGTTCGATATCTTTTTCAATTTCTAATAATGGCGTAGACTCTTTTTGTTTTTCTTTTAACAGGGTAACCCAACCGATCATGGATGTTAGCGGTGTCCCAATTTGGTGAGCGGTTTCTTTTGCCATCGCTGCCCATAATCTGTTTTGCTCTGCAATTCTTGCTGTTTTATAAACAAAATACAAAACAGCTCCAAATAGGAAAATAATCAAAAGTAAGGCTAAGGGATAGTACTGCAATTTTTTCAAAATGGATGAATTACCGTAATACAGTTTTTGATTGACAAGAAGTTCACCTGTCTCATTGCGAAATTGAATAAGAATGGGCTCATTTTCCTTTTTAATCTTTGATAAAATTGAATACAGTTTTGTAGAATCTTGTTTTTTTGCATCCCAAGGAATATTTCTTATTTCAATAATGTTATCAAATTCGTCTACTTGAATCATGGGATTGATTCCTGACCGCTGTAAGACTTCGAAAGTGAGGTTGCTTAAGCTAGGGTTTTGAATATATTCTTCCTGTGCCATGGCCCACAGTTCCATTTTAGTGCGCTCTTGTTGACTTAAACTTTTAAAGAGCATATTGGTATTCCACAAAATCAAAACCACAATAGCAAAAGCAAAGAAGAGCCAGCTATTCTTAAATTTATTTTTTAAGGTTCCGAGAAGCTTCATAACGTGGATTCCTTACGAAGATACTTCAATTTGATAAATTAGAACAAAAGCCTAGTGCAGCCCTAAAAACTTTTGTTATTTTTGTTTTAAGCATTCAAAATTATGGAAGTATCAGGAAAGATTAAGTGGATTGATGAGGTAAAAACTTATGGAAGCAATGGCTTTCGAAAGCGCGAGGTAGTTGTTACTACGGAAGAGCAATATCCTCAACATATTTTGATAGAATTTGTTCAAGATAAATGTGACTTGCTGAACAGTTATCAGGTGGGACAAAATGTAAAAATTGGGATCAATCTTCGTGGACGTGAGTGGGTAAACCCTCAAGGAGAAACCAAGTATTTTAATTCTGTACAAGGCTGGCGTATTGATGCGGCAGAAGGAGCTCCACCACAAGAGATGCCTCCAATGCCCCCACCCTCCGCATTTGAACCTGCAGAAGGAGATGCAAATGAGGTAGACGACGATTTACCTTTTTAAAGTTATTTCTGAGTGACGGTAACAATCAACTAGGTGGTCATTTACCATGCCGGTGGCCTGCATATGAGCATACACGACCGTGGGTCCTACAAATTTAAATCCTCTTTGTTTTAAATCTTTACTGATTTTCACTGCTAAAGGAGTATGAGCAGGAATCTGGTTCAAGGTTTTATACGTATTAATAACGGGTTTTCCAGAGACAAAGTCCCAAATATAGTTTGAAAAACTGCTGTATTGCTTTTGAACCGACATAAAAGCACGAGCATTTTTTATAGTAGCTTCAATTTTTAGTCGATTTCTGATGATACCACGATTCGATAAAAGCGTCGCAATTTTTTGATCATTATAAGTCGCAATTTTTTGATAATCAAATAAATCAAAGGCTTTTCTAAAGTGTTCTCTTTTTCTTAAAACAGTAATCCAACTCAATCCAGCTTGAAAGGTTTCAAGGATTAAAAATTCAAACAACAGACGGTCATCAAACAAAGGGACACCCCATTCTTTGTCATGATATTCTTCATAGAGCGTATCACCTTTGCACCATCCACAACGTTTTTTATCCATAAATTAAAGCTATAAAAAAAGCACCTAAAAAGGTGCTTTAAAAATGGATGAACTTAGTTTATACTAATGCCAAGCGTGCAAACCCGGAAACTTCAACAGCTGCAGCAGTCTTAACATAGTTGCCTACAGAGATTTTACTGTCTTTAATATAATCCTGGTTTACCAATGTGTTGTCTTTAAAGAAACGCTTGAGTTTTCCTTTAGCAATGTTATCTAACATAGCTTCAGGCTTTCCTTCTTGGCGCAACTGATCTTTAGCGATTTCAATCTCTTTCTCAATAACAGCAGCATCCACACCGTTTTCATCAAGCGCTATAGGATTCATGGCTGCGGCTTGCATTGCAACGTTTTTTGATACTTCTTCAGCATTGTCAACAACTGCAGAAAGTCCCACTAAAGTAGCAATCTTATTTCCTGCATGGATATACGAACCTACAAAGGGAGCTTTCAGAGTTTTAAAACCTCCTATTTCAATTTTTTCACCAATTACTCCAGTTTGTTCAGTAAGTTTTTCAGCGACTGTCATTCCTTTATAATCAGCATTTAAAAAGCTTTCTAAGTTATCATAACCCATTGCTAGGTCTGCAAGGTCATTAGCAAGTGCAATATAGGTTTCATTTTTTGCAACAAAGTCTGTTTCACAATTTAGAGAAACAATCACTCCAGCGGTTTGATCAGCGTTTACTTTAGCTAATACAGCACCTTCAGAAGATTCTCTATCCGCTCGGTTTGCAGCTACTTTTTGTCCTTTTATTCGAAGATTTTCAACCGCTTTATCGAAGTCACCTTCGGCTTCAACAAGGGCTTTTTTACAATCCATCATTCCAGCTCCGGTGGCTTGACGGAGTTTGTTTACTTCAGATGCAGTAATTTTCACAGTTTTCTATTTTTATTTTGGTTAGGCTTCTTTATTATCTTCTTCAGTAGTTGCTTCTTTTTCAGCAACTGGCTTTTCTTCGGCAGGAGTAACTTCAGCAGCTTCTTCTGTTTCTTTTTCTACTACAGCAGTTGCTTCGTCAGCCTTAGCTGCAGCTTCCATTTCAGCGGCATCATCTGCTGCGTTACCTTCTTTTTCGTTTTTACGATCATTTAATCCTTCTTTTACAGCCTCGGTGACCAAGCTTAAAATCTTTTCAATGGATTTTGAAGCATCGTCATTGGAAGGGATCACATATTCCACATCTCTAGGATCTGAATTTGTATCGACCATAGCAAAGATTGGAATCTTTAGCTTTTGAGCTTCCTTAACAGCAATATGTTCTCTGGTGGTATCAACTATAAAGATGGCTCCTGGAAGACGGGTCATTTCAGTAATGGAACCTAAGTTTTTTTCTAATTTAGCACGGAGACGATCAACTTGTAAACGCTCTTTTTTTGAAAGAGTTTCGAATGTTCCATCTTTTTTCATGCGATCGATGGCTGCCATTTTCTTAACTGCTTTACGGATGGTTACAAAGTTTGTAAGCATTCCGCCTGGCCATCGTTCGGTGATGTATGGCATATTGACGTTTGATGCTTTTTCAGCT
>JALRDC010000064.1 GCA_023262245.1 Flavobacteriaceae bacterium | reverse complement strand
TCGCTCGTGGGGAGCTACGCAAATCTATCAATCGATACTTCGTTGGGGAGTGGAGCACCGTCCAATACAGCCCGACTCATCCACTGGGCTAACAAGGGGGCCATCATTCCCCCACGGGTACCCAGCCCGTTAAAAACATGCAGTCGTTTGTGGGTCGAGTGAGTGCCTAACAAGGGTCGTCGGTCGATAACCGTGGGACGTACTCCCGCCAGGTGATCGACCAAGGTATAGGGTACTTTAAGCATTTGTTTTAATTTTTTTTCAAGCAAAAACCGTCCGTTGTCGGTGGGAACGTTGTTTTTTTCTTCCCAGTCAAAACTGGCACCTACCCAAAAAATACCTTCGCCAAGTGGTACAATAAACACGGGGCCTTTCCAAATGGCCGTTTGGGGGAGTTCGGCGCATCGAATGACAAGCATTTCCCCTTTGGTTCCTACTAAAGGTAATTGGCCAAACCAAGGATTATTTTTTAGTTGCGCCCCCTCACAGAAAAAAAGGTGGTCATAACCCACCCCTTGATATTCGGGACGTTCTAAAGAAAGGTTGAGTTGATCGTAATCAAAGTGAGCGACTCGGTGTTTATTACCCAAAAATTGGGTATGGTGGTCTATCAAGCTTTTGATGTTTAGCCGCCCAACATTTAGGACTTGTCCATAACCCATCGGGGCGTGTATGGGAAATAAAACCGCTTGCTGTAGGCTTGGCTCTAAATAAGGAGCCAATGAAGGATGGTCGGTGGCCACGGTCCATTCATTGGCTTCAGAAGGAGTGGAAAATATCCGATGGATGGGCAGGGGGTCGATGAAAGTGGCTTTTAGTTGGACTTCCAATTGGCGGTAAAATAAAAGGGCATAGTCCATAAAAGCGGTGTTGTTCCAAGCTGCTGTATAGCGTTTTAACACGGTCGGATTAAGAATTCCGGCTGAAACACCAGAGGCAGAAGGTTGGTCTGAGGCAATGACCTCTACGTCCACTTGCCGCGCGCTTAAATGCGCCGCCAAACTGATCCCGGCCAATCCACTTCCGACGATTAAACAGCGCATACACTTACTTTTTCACGAATGTAGTCAAAAAAAAACGCTGCTTCAAAGCAGCGTTTAGGCGTTAGGGAACATTTAGTTGTTCCACATGTCTTGTTCAAAATCCCGTATGGTACCTTTAATTCGTTCGGATTCGAGCAATTGTCTTAGGGCATCTTCAAAGATGTAGTCTTTAACTGTTCTGTCTTCGTAAATATTCTCTTCCTTATAGATCAATGAATTAAACCTCCGCGCATTAAGCATTGCATCAAAAGTAATTGGCTGAGAAGCATTTCTTGAATTAAAAACTTTACTTCTATTTAAAGTATTTCTTGCATCCGGAAACCAAACCCAAAATAGTTCTACTAATTCTTCCTGATTTAATTTAATTCTTGATCTTAAATCAAAAGCTAAAGGACAGATTGCTAATAAACGGTACTTCATTTCACCAAGTCTTTTGTTAAAATACCAAGTGCCCTTAATCCTATATTGCTCAATTTCATTTGATGTAATAGAATATGGTGTAATAAATTCTGGATCTACATAACCATTTTCATTCATTTGGGTGTATCCAGCATCTGAGGTGTCAATAAGGACTAACTTATCAAGAATCTCATCCTGGGTAATTTTATTTAAAAAATAACCATCTGAATAAATCTCTTTTATTTTTCCTTTTTTAATATCCCTTAGTAAAACATCAAAAAGTGATCTTCTATCAGTTCCCAAATTCATTGTATCTGTAGGATAATAATATGGGAAATTTATTCTTTCTTTTAAGTCAATTAACTCCCATACTGTTTTAGACCATAAAACATCTCTGTCATCTACAAATCCGTAAGCTAAAGGCTCCTCATCATTTGCTGAAAGTTGTGCATCATTTAACAATCCAATTTCTTGAGGAATATTGGCATTTAGGAGGTTAGACTGACTAAAAGATTTGTTACACGTAAAAAAAACTAAGGTGACAGTAAGGAATTTGAGAGTTTTCATACTTAAATTCTAGTTAACAATTTCACAAATTACGGGTGATATTTTTTTGAACTTATAATTTGGATTTTTAGGGTTTCGTACTTTTATATCAAAAATTTGCACAGTAGAACCAGCTCTTACCCTCTTCAATGCATCTTTAGCTTTAGCATCTAATTTATTTCCTCTTACTAAGATTGTTGCTTGACCAGGAGCCTTAAAATTGAAGCTCACGGTTTCTAACGTAATATCAAAATCAAAATCCTCAAGGACAGCACCAATAGATGCGATTTCAAGACTAGCTTTTGGAATGGTAACGTTACCGGTTTCTCTTCTTACCGTCCCTTGAGGTGCTGGTATATCTTTAATTCTAAATTTTGAATTAGTAGCAATTCGTTGTCCGTCTGGCAAAACTCCACTTGCTGTAATATTAACTTCACTTCCTCGGCCTGGAACCATAACATATTTACTACCTCTTGCTTTTCGCAGTCCAGGTGCTGAAGCGTTTACCTTAGAATCAGGAATTCCCGGAATTGAAATTGTCATTGGGTTCTCTACACCTCGATATACAACATTCATTTTGTCTGCTGATATAACTGCAGAATTTGGTTTTGAAATCACTGGAAAAGTTTGGTCAACAGGGATTTTGGATTCAACCCCATCATTAAAAAACACAAGATTTCCTTTTAATTCGTGATCACCAGGGTTTCCAGTTTGAACATTCAGTTTAACTCCTCCTGGGATTAATTCATATTGTGTTTCATTTAAGGCAATTCCATCCAATTCTAAGTTAACCGAATTAGGATTTTGAGCACCTCCTTTTCTTCCAAGGATTACACTTCCATCAAAAATTTCACCTTGATAGTACGCACCTTTTTCTGTTTTTAGTAAAGTAATATAATTAGACTCTGTAACTCCAGATTCTCTTTCTAATTCCTGACCAAGAAGAGTTGCTAAAACATCGCTTTCTGTTAATCTAATATCATTCTGCATCATCGTCAGTTTTGCTAGGGATGAAATTAGAGGAAACCCTTCAAAATTAGCTTGAAGCCATGACTGATCTGTTCCATCTTTTGTCTTGATATTATTATTTTGATCACCTGTGAAGAATCTTTCCTCAACAAGATCAATGTATTGGGGATATTGACTCCCAAAAACTTGAATAACAGTACCCTTGTACTGATAAATCATATCTACAAAAGCATTGCCTTCTTCAGAAACTCCGTTTGCATCAAAAAAAACAAGATCAAGCGCTTCACCTTTATCCATCTGAGAATATTCTTTTAGGTCTGGATCTTTTTCTTTTTGCTTTTCGGTGATACGGTTTTTAATTTCACTTATTTTATCGTAAAATTCGTTAGAAACTTTTTTAATCTCCGATGCTGTGCGGTCATGTCCAATCCATTTTCCCTCTTTTTCTTTGGCATTAGTAGAAATCTTTTGATAATAAATTTGATTTCCACTGTCTACTCGTTGGTTGGCACTCTTGAGTTTCACGAACATCTGACCAAATCCATCGAGCACCTCTTTACTTACATTCAACGCAAGCATGGTAATAAATACCAAATACATCAAACTTATTAGTTTCTGCCTGGGGGTTTCTTTTGCTCCTGCCATGCTTAAATTTTATTGTTTATTCATTGCAGTTAACATTCCACCGTACACTTTATTTAAATTAGCTAAGTTAGCAGACAGGGCTTCCATTTGAGATCGAAGCTGTTCAGCATTTTGAGCCACTTGAGTGTTGAATTGGGTGTGGTCTCCAGCGGCAGATACTTGAGCTGCATATAGGTTGTTAAGTTGTTCAAGCTGTCCTGCGGCATGAGTTAATTGGTCTGCGTAATTTTGAGATGATGAGGCAGCTGATGCAGCTGGTGTTAAGGCCTGGGCAGAAGCTTCAAGATTTTTAATGCTTTTAGTCAGGTTATTCATAAGTGAAACATCTAATTTAGCTTCTTTCATCAATTCATCAATTTTGGATGAAAGTGAATCTCCTCCACCTCCACTTGGTGCTTTTGTTCCACCTTTAACTTTTTTAACGAAATCTGAATGTTCCTCTTTAATTTCACCAGTATTTAAAGCTGCGACTGTAAAAATTAAAGCTTCAGTTCCCAATCCTAGACCTAAAACTAATCCTCCAGTGATAGGGCCAATTTCCAAGTGCAAAATTTTAAATAATGCACCTATAATTACAACCGCTCCACCTAAACCGAATAGCATGTGCATCGCGATTTTACTTCTAAGTCTTTTTTGTAATAATTTATCATCCATAGTTTTAGTTATTTAATTCAACTTAAATATAAAGAATTTATTTAATTTTTACTCTTGTGTTTCCTAGATAGTCTTGGACTGTTCTAAAACCAATAAAGCTTCTAGCCGTATCTCTATATTCAAAATCACGAGTGCTAACCCTTAGAAAATAAGCAACATCTTTCCATGATCCTCCTCGAACTACTTTTCTACTCTCAGATGAAATTGACATGTTAGGATTCAAAGAAGCTACATATTCATATGCATTAGAATCATAAGATGAGCTGGTCCATTCTGAAACATTTCCAGCCATATTAAAAAGGTTATAATCGTTAGGCAGATAAGACTTTGCCTCTACGGTGTAAACTGCCTGGTCAACTGCGTAATCTCCCCTTAGTGGCTTAAAGTTGGCCAAAAAGCAACCGCGGTCATTTAACAAATATGGGCCTCCCCAAGGATAAATTCCAGATGGAATTCCTCCACGAGCAGCGTATTCCCATTCAGCTTCACTAGGTAATCTAAACTTATTTACCAATGGTTTATTTTTGGATCTCTGGTAACTGTTTTTATAATGAGTCCTCCAATTACAAAACGCCACTGCTTGCTTCCAGGATACTCCAACGACTGGATAGTCCTGATAGGCTGGGTGTGAAAAATAATCGTTGTGCATAGGTTCATTATAAGAATAAATAAAATCTTTTATCCACACTGTAGTGTCAGGATAAATTTGTATTTCTTCTTTTTTAATGAAAGGGGCACGATCTATAAATTGATTTCTTGTACGCTGCGATTCCCGGGCAGCTGCTTCGGCATCGAACCACGTAAACCGATATACTAGTTTAGTGACATCCAGCTTCATTTCTCCATCAAACCAGTATTCAGGAGGAAGGTACATCGAATCCATCACTTCGGCATAGGCCTGATCTGGATAATCTTGGGTGGCCCATTGAATGGAATTATCCCAATTCAGGGCACGTCCGGCATAGCTATCTT
>JALRDC010000028.1 GCA_023262245.1 Flavobacteriaceae bacterium | reverse complement strand
GATACTCCTGCTATGGGGATCGATGGGTTGCCTACAATCGCGGAATTTACTGCAAGTGCCCTTCCAGAAAAGAAAATTGATGGAGCCTCCTTAGTACCACTACTCACTCAAAAAACAACTGAAGCGGCACACGATAATTTTTTCTTTTTCTACAGAACAAATGAACTTCATGCTGTTCGACATAAGAACTGGAAATTATATGTACCGCACACTTACCGTTCCTTAAATGGAAGAATTGGAACCAATGACGGAAATCCAATCCCTTATGAAATGAATAAAATTGAAACCCCTGCTTTGTTTAATTTGGATACCGATCCAAGAGAAAAGTTAGACCTAGCCAATGAGCATCCTGAGATGGTCATCAAAATTTCTAAAATTGCAGATTCTATTAGACTCGTTTTGGGAGATCAATTAACGGGAGTAAAAGGTTCAGAAGTTCGTGCGGTAGGGCGAATTGAAGATTAATTTTGATCGTGCCAGGGTCCGTGATTAAGTGATCGCCCCTCTTGGTCGAGGCGTTCAAAACCATGAGCACCAAAAAAGTCGCGCTGAGCTTGAATCAAGTGAGCGCTGCTTTGTTCTTGGGTCATGCTTAATAAATAATTTAAAGAAGAACTAAGACATGGGATGGGAATATTCATGGTCAGTGCGTATTCCAAAACAGCAGACCATTCAGGTTTACTTTTCAAAGCTAAATTTTGAAAAACAGCCATCTCAAAAATTGAAGAATGCTTTTTAAAGAGAATGCACAACTGATCCATTAAATCCGATTTGATGATGCATCCTTCGGTCCACAACTGAGCGATGTCACTTAAATTTAACTCCCATCCAAAATTATTTCCTGTATGGCGGATCATGTCAAAACCTTGGTGGTGGTTAATCCATCGACTCAAGTCATAACTATTTTTCAAATCGGGAATTTCTTTAGGGGAGACAGAAGGGGCAAATTTTAAGAGCTTCGCAAACTTCAAGCGTTCCGATTTAAATGAAGAAGTATAGCGAGCATGTAGGGCAGCCGTCATAACTGTATTTGGAAAACCTGTTGTGGCACCACTTGAAGCAGCCCAAGCACCGGTGCCTTTGTTTGAAGCCTGATCCGAAATAAGATCAATAAAGGGCTTTCCCTTTTCTTGATAACCCAAGATCTTAAAGGTTAGATCCAAAAGATAGCTTTTACTCTCTGTATTGTTCCAGTCAGAAAATTGTTTTTGTAGCGTTTCTAAACTCGAATCTGGAGAAGATAAATTAAGTTCAAAAATTTCTGCCAAAAGTTGCATTTCGGCATACTCAATTCCGTTGTGAATCATTTTCACAAAATGTCCTGCTCCTCCTTTACCAAGATAACCACAACAGGCTTTTCCGTGCTTGTTTTTAGCAGCCAGAATTTCTAAATCTTTGGCTACAAGCTGATACCCCTTTATATCTCCACCTACCATAAGAGAAGGTCCGTTTAAAGCTCCTTCAGCTCCTCCAGAAACGCCCATTCCAAGAAATAAAAACTTCTTTTGAACCATCAAATGAGCTCGCCTCTCTGTGTCTTCATAGTGAGAATTACCCCCATCGATGATAATATCTCCCTCGGAAAGTAAAGGGGATAATTCGCTTAGAATTCTATCTACAGCACTCCCCGCAGGGAGCATGATCAGTATTTTTCTAGGTTGTTCTAGCGTGTTTATAAACTGAGTCAATGACTCAAAGGCTAAGGCTTCTTTTAATTCGGGATAGGTTTGAGTTCGTTCCAAGGCTATTTGCTCTTCACTCCCTTTTATGTAACGATTATACAAGGCTAGAGGAACCCCTTTTTTACCAAAGTTTCTGGCGAGGCTCGTGCCCATTACTCCCATTCCGATCAGTCCCCATGTTCTGTCAGTCATTGAGTTGTTTTTTAATTAGATGCATCATTTCCAAAATGCTTAAGTTTCCATCAAGCAAAACAGCTTCTTTGGGCTCTTCCAAAGTATCCAATTGACTCTGAAGGAGACTTAGTGGCATGAAGTGATTGCGTTTCCGCATTCGTAAGCTTAATTGTTTCATCTCGCATTTTAAATAAACCCATAGAATCTTCTTTTTTGTTACTCTATTTGTAAGGAGTTCCCTATAAGAAGCTTTTAAAGCAGAACAAGCTAAAACAGCACCCACTCTTTGCTGTTTTTCTAGTTGCTTTCCAAGTTTGCTTAACCAAGGTATTCGGTCGGCATCGGTTAGGGGAATTCCATTTTTCATTTTTTCAATATTGAATTGAGAATGAAAATCATCTCCCTCAATAAAAGGTACTTTAAGGGATTCTGCCAATGCGTTCCCTAAAGTACTTTTACCGCTACCGCTTACTCCCATAACAATAATAATGTTCCGCACAGAACAAAGTTATAAAATGCACTTGTAAATGTTTCAAACTTGATGCGATTACATTCGGCATTCTTTTTATGGAGTTTGATCTATTTTTAAGTGAGTACTTGCTTAAAAAAAGCATTAAATCCCATAAGTAAATAAAAAAACTACTCTTTGACGAAAAAAAAGTAAGTAGTTACTATTTAATTCCAGTTTTGTGTCTTTTGAGTTTTTGCTGCTTTTGTAGCAAGACCCAAGATTTTGGAAACAATTAAGTTGTTTTCAATACTGTACAGGGAATATGGAGGGAGCTCAAAATCATTAAAGACAACCTCATAAAGTAAACGAAAAGGGTCTTTTAGGAAGGGAGGGATTGCCTTAGGGAGATGTAATTTTTTCCCTTCGATTTCATTTTCCATCAAATACATTTGAGAGGCATTTTGATTGTCAACAGCGCCTTTTGATCCATAAATTTGCATGTCTTTACGGTTGTAGGACCAATTCCATGAAGCCTGAATCACGACTTGATGGTTCAAATAATCCAAGACTATAGTAGTGTCATCATCAACCTTAGGATAAAGCTTTGGTTTGCTCTGTTTGGCCACACAACTTACTCTCAAAGGAGGTTCCCCTTTCAAAAGCCAAGTAGCAATATTTGCCCCGTAACAGCCAAAGTCAGTTAAAGCCCCTCCGCCGTTGAGTATGGGATCTGTAAGCCATTCCAAAAACTCTGGGGAACACCCAATTTCTTGAGGACCTTGATGCCCGGTGTTAAAGACCATTTTCGTCAATGATCCAATTCGTCCAGATTCAAGAAGAGACTTTGCTTCATAGGTGCTTTCATACCATGAGGTTTCATAATTAACAAGTAGCGGAACTTTGTATGACTTGGCCAAATGTGCCATTTTCAATGCATCCTCATAAGATGTAGCCAGTGGTTTTTCCACCATTATAGGAATTTTCTTGGGCGCGAAATAATTCACTACTTCCAGGTGTAATTGGGTAGGATTGAATGCCGAAACAGCATCAAGACGACCCCTTTTATAAAGTGCTTCATAGCTTTCAAAAAAAAGACTGTCTGCTAACTGATATCGTTCTTTATATTTTGAAATGGCTGTGGGGTTGGTCTCAACAATTCCCACAATTTTTACATCAGGTTTTTGTCGATTAAAAATCCAATTTACATGGTCATGCACCAATCCAATTACTCCCAGGTGTAAAACGGGTTCTTCTTGTTTTTGACCTTTCACCGAAAGTTGACCACTAAAAAAAAGTAAAAATAGAAGAGGAAGGCCTTTTAAAAAATGAGAAAATATCATAAGAACGCTATAGAAACAAGAAATTTAAGAAAATAAGTGCAGAATCCCTACAAATTAAATTCTTGTCCAAAACGAGCGATGTGAAATCCTTGACTTTCAACCCAAAAACTTTCTTCACTCTTGGGATTAAGCAAGGGATTGGTGTGATTCATATGAATAAAATACACTTTGCTTTTTATTTCAATAGGCTCGTTTTCTAGCAGGCTCATGGTTTCTTTAACAAAAGGATGGGGAATTTCAGAATAAGGTCGAAAGTTTACCTCTTCACGATCAAAAAAAGTAGCATCTAAGAACGCCAAATCAACCGATTTCAGAAGTTCTACAAGATCTTCTTCCCACAAACTCCATTTATCAATATCAGGAACAAATAAAACAGTTTTATTTGGACCTTGGATCGTGTAACCAACAGTTTCAGAAAATTCATCCCGGTGGGGTACCACTATAGGGGTAATGTTAATTTTGTCAAGCACTTGAACTGTTTTTTTGTTAACTAAGGGGAGCAACTGGATATTTTTTAAATCTACAAGCTGACTCCAAGGACCATTTTCTCTTATAAAGGCACGCATTTTGGGCATTGCATACACATTGAGATTGTGAGCGCCTAAAGCCTCTCTTCCCAGATGAAGAAGACCAGAGTAATGTCCCATATGCGCGTGGGTAATAAAAATACCTTTCAAAGGATGGCTTAAAGCAGACCATTGCGCAATTATATCAGGGGTGGCTTCAAACAGTATGCTGGAACTATTTTGGGACACCTCTAATGCGGTTATTTTTCTGAGTTTTTTTTCGTTCAAAGTAAGTGAAGCGCAACATTTTTTTTCACAACCTAAATGAGGGGAACCACCATCTTGAACCGTTCCCAAAACTTTAAGTGTCGTTTTTCTATCCGAATGTTGGCCGAACATTCCGATACAGGTTCCTTGAAAAAGAAATATCCAAACAAGAATACGAATTGATTGTAACATTGATTTTTTAATTCACCTAAAGGTAAGTCACTTTTTGATACTGTATGATTTTTAGAAATGTGACTTGATCTCACAAATAAAAAATCAGATTCTACTCCTTTAATTAGGACATAATTGATTAATTTGGAAACTTAATAAAACCAATTAAATGAAACACTATCTATTTTCAAAAGTATTTTTTTTAATTCTATCATTTTCTTTCATCATAAGTTGTGGTAAAGAAGAAATCCCTCCAGATAAATTAATTGGAGAATGGACCGTCTATTCGATTACAGATGAAAGTTCAGAAACAATTGTCTGGGAAGAGCTAAAAACGAGATTAGTAGATTTGATTCCAGAGTATTCTTGTTTGGATTTTACTGCAACGGCAACTCAGCAAATTGTGAGTACTCGATATGTTTTTGTAGATGTCAACGCTAGAGGATGCTTAAGCCCAATTATTGCGGCTTACACTTGGGATCTAGACCCAGAGACTGGTTTTTATCAATTTACTCAAGGGACAAATGTGATTAATTATTTGATTACTTTTTCCAATAATGATAATCGAATGACCTGGAAAGATCAAACTAGTGGGGCAATAACAGTATGGGATCGGGTGATTACCGATACAGAGTCTGCGGAGTAAAGATCAAATTGAATTTATGAAAAAAGGGATTCTCTTTTTAATCGGTCTTTTGATACTCTCTTGTGGAGTTCAGAAAAAAGTAATTCAAGATCCGTACGTGGGGGTATATGAAATGACCATTTTTGATGTGGATCAATTTGGAGACATACCTATTACTTTGACAATAAATAAAGAGGCATCCGGCTATGTATCCAAAATAGAAATGCGTGGCGAAGCAGCAACAAATTCAGATTACACTTGGGAAATTGACTCCACAGAAATTGAAAATGAAACAATAAGCATCGAGGCTTATGTGGCAAACTATGATGTTTATTTGGAATTGGGTTTAGATGAAGATGAAATTAGCGGCTCCCTTATGGGGATGTATGAAATAGAAGGAAAGCGTGTTCCCACAAAGAAGTAAGGGTTAAATTCTAATTCAGCTTTAAAGAATGGATGCTGTTAGTTTTCCCTAAAAGAGTTGATTACCCTCTGTTTTTGAGAGAATAAACAAACCTAGAAAAACCAGTTTTTTTACGAGACCTAAACCAATTAAAAGCTTATGTTTTTTTATAAATTCCTTCATGACTTATTTTTATTGTTCATCCCTCTTATAGCGGAATACAACATCCAAATCACTAAAGCAATTGCTCCGTAAACAATAAGGTTTCGAAGAAAATAGCCCATGACTTAGTTTAAATGACGTTCTTTCAGTTCTATGACCAGACCAATTAACAAACAAATCGCTAAGGATCCTAAAACGGTACCACCTACTCCCATGTTTTTATTTTAAAGATATAAAATAATTGAAAAGGAGTTTAATTTCGATTAATCAAAAGATTTAAACCAAAAGATTTTTATAAATTTAAAAACAGTTCAAATAAGAATTTTCGGCTTAAAAAATAACGCATGTTCATATGAAAAACATAAACAGGAGAAATTTCCTTAAAAAATCAAGCCTTTCTGCCGCGTCCTTGTATATGGCATCTACAATAGCCTGCTCACAAGAAAAAGAAAACAGCCCTTCTGGCGGGATTTATATGGGGGACTTTGCTGCTCCAAAACTGGAAAAACTTAAAATTGCAATTATTGGTGTTGGGGCAAGAGGCTCTGGTCATGCAAGACAGCTAGCCTCCATTGCTGGAACCGAAATAGTAGGGATTGCAGACCTGTATGAAGATTTGGTTGATCGGGCTGTAAATTCTTGTAAAAAAGCAGGAGAGGGAAGACATCAAAACATCAAGACCTACTCAGGTGAAGAAAACTTGTGGAAGAAAATGTTGAAAGAAGTTAAACCCCATATGGTGATCATTGCTACAAATTGGGAGAATCATGCTCCTATGGCCATAGAAACAATGAAACAAGGAGCACACGCCTTTGTAGAAGTACCCATAGCAGTTTCTCTTGAAGAAATGTGGGACATCATTGACACTTCTGAACAGACCCAAAAGCATTGTATGATGATGGAAAATGTCAATTATGGCAGAGAAGAACTTTTGTATTTAAACATGTGTAGAAAAGGGCTTATTGGAGAATTGCTTCATGCAGAAGCTGCTTACATCCACGAGCTTCGGTTTCAAATGGAAGAGCAGCAAAGAGGCACAGGCTCTTGGCGAACCCACCATTATGCAAATCGCAATGGAAATTTATATCCTACTCACGGTTTGGGTCCCGTGGCACAATACATGAATCTAGGAAGAGGTGAAGATCAGTTTGGAAGTTTAGTATCGTATTCTACTCCCGCAAGAGGCAGAGCATTATATGCTAAAAATAATTATCCAGCGGATCATAAATGGAATGCACTGGATTATAAAGGGGGAGATTTAAATACATCCATTATCAAAACTCACAAAGGAAGAACCATACTGGTTCAATGGGACGAAACCAGTCCACGACCCTATTCTAGATTAAATTTAATTCAGGGGACAAAGGGTGTCCTAGCAGGGTTTCCAACACGAGTAGCTTTAGAAGGGGGAGTTCCTGGCGCCACGGATAGTCACCATCGTTGGGCTGAAGGAGAGCAATTGGAACAATTATTTGAACAATACGAACATCCAATGTATAAACGTTTAGGAGCCTTAGCAAAAAAAATGGGAGGGCATGGAGGCATGGACTTTATGATGCTTTATCGTATAGTGGAATGTCTCAGGGAAGGATTACCCCTTGACCAGAATGTTTACGAAGGCTGTTTTTGGAGTGCTGTTTCACCTTTGAGCGAAGCCTCAGTTGCCCAAGGCGGAATGCCTCAAAAATTTCCAGATTTTACACGAGGATCTTGGGAGAAAACAAATGCGCTGAGTATCGTTTCCTAATCTCCCTATTTTCATGATAAAATCCATTAAAGCAAAAGCTCCTGCTCGAATCTGTTTCTTTGGAGACCATCAAGACTATTTAAAATTACCCGTGATTGCAGGAACAATTAATCGGTATATCCATGTCGAAGGGGAACCAATAAATGAATCAAAATTTAATTTCTATTTGTCTGATATACAAGAAAATAAATTAATATACTTAAACAATAAAAATAATATTGTCGACGGAGATTATTTTCATTCGGTGCTATATATCTTGCGAAAAGCAGGTTTTGACTTTAAGCAAGCTTACCAAGGGAATATTTCAGGAACCATCCCAATTAATGCAGGGCTTTCAAGTTCTTCTGCCTTGGTAGTGGCATGGATTCGTTTTCTGTTGAAGAGTGTAGATCAAGAAAAGAATGTAACAGATGAGCAAATTGGTCGTTGGGCCTATGAAGCTGAGGTAAGTTATTTTAAGCAACCAGGAGGATTGATGGATCAATATACGATAGCACAAGGCGGGTTACTGTATATTGATACATTAACTACACAAAGCGAACGCCTAAATACGAATCTTGGGCCATTAGTAATCGCCGAATCAGGCCTTGCTAAAAAAACACTTAAAGTGCTTCAAAATGCTCGTAGCTATAGCCAAAGAGCGATAGCAGCAGTAAAAGAAAAAATCACCGATTTTGATCTTCACAAAGCAGATGAAAAGCAGTACAAAGAATACGCATCCCTAGTCCCTGAAGAGTTTCAAGATCATTGGTATGCAGCCATTCACAATCACATTTTGACTCAAAAAGCCCGAGCCATGTTATCTGGAAAACAAGCATTAAATCTTCAACAGTTGGGAAGTTGGATGGATGCGCATCAAAAAATATTGCAGGAACGAATACAAAACACCCCTCAAGCCATGCAGCAGCAATTAGAAGCTGCAAGAAATGCAGGAGCACTTGGTGCTAAAGTCATTGGCTCTGGGGGGGGTGGCTGTATGGTAGCAATGGTTACTGAAGAAACCAAAGAAGCCGTTATCCGTGCTTTTATGGATGCAGGGGCAGCACGGGCCTATGAAGTAGAATTAACAATGCAATAATGAAAAATTTAATCATCATGGCTGGTGGAGCTTCCTCAAGAATGAAGCGCTCTTTGGATAAAAGTGAATTGACTTCAAGCCAAAAAAGTTTTGCGCAACGTGTTCACAAAAGCTTAATCCCCTTAGGTAAGTCAGAAAAACCGCTTTTATACCATTTAATTTCTAATGCTTCTCAAGCAGGATATACCGACATTTATTTAATTACAAGTCCAGAAAATGAAGCCTTCCAAAAATGGATCGGTAAAGCTTCTTCAGGAAACAGCTTTGCAGGAGCACAAGTGCACTATGTGATTCAATACCCACCGAAAGGAAGTTTTAAACCTCTTGGAACAGCAGATGCTGTGGAACAAGCACTGGAACAATATCCCAATTTGCAACAGCAACAATTTACCGTTTGCAATGGAGATAATCTGTATTCTAAAGAGGCACTAAAACAATTGTTGGAACCCAGAAAAGCTCCCCATGCATTGATTAGTTATGCACGTTCAGCCTTGCGTTTTGAAAACGATCGAATTGCAAGATTTGCAATAATCGATATTGATAAATTTAATTTTTTAAAGGCCATTATTGAAAAACCAGACCCTTCATTTGTTGAAAAATATAAGGATGAGCAAGGAGAGATTGGCGTAAGTATGAATGTCTTTAGTTTTGATGGGCAACAACTCTACCCTTTTCTAAAAAACTGTCCCATTCACCCAGAACGTGGAGAAAAAGAACTTCCAGAAGCAATTCGATTAATGAATGAGGCCCTTCCTGGAAAAATTTATTGTTTCAAAAGAGCAGAACACATTTTAGATTTGACAGCTGCAGAAGATATAGCCGCATTTGAGGAATTATAATCAACGTTCTTACTAGGCATTTTCCCAAGGATTTGAGTTGCTTAAGAATAGTTAACTTTAAGGCAGCATTTCTTTTGAAAATAAAATCATTATGTTAAAAAAACACTTTCTTCTTTTCCCATGGGTTGTTTTAAGTATTTTTTTTGTTGAAAGTTGTGAAAAACCACCCTCAATTTTAAAGGCAGCCTTATCGAATCCGGATCCGTTAATTCAAGAAGTCCTAAGTCAAAAGGGGAAACATGAAATTCAAATTCTATTAACACAGATTGAACGCAAAAAAAGGGGTGAGATAAATTTTATAGAAGAAAGTTTCCAATTAGACAACGGACGTTATTTTTATCCCGCGAGCACTGCAAAGTTACCCATAGCAATACTGAGTCTTCAAAAAATTAGAGCACTTCAAGCCCAAGGGATTGCCATCACAGCAGAAACACCCTTTAAGATTCAGGGATTTGAAGGAGAAATAATAAAAGACAAAGACAGCACCCATTATAAGGGAAGTTTAAGCATACACCATTTAATAAAAAAGATATTTTTAGTAAGTGATAATGATGCCTACAACTACCTATTTGATTTTTTAGGTACGGACTATATTAATGCCGAATTAAAAAAAAGAGGGCTATTAGACACCCAACTGCATCACAAATTTCTTTTTGGAGCTGACAATAGCAAAACATGGTCGTATACTTTTTTTGATGAAAATCAAGAAACGCGATACCATCAGCCTTCCATGGCGGCACAAAACTCTTTAGAACCTCATCAACTTAAGGGGATTTTAAAAGGAGTGGGCTATATGAAATCAGATATTTTAGTGGCAGGCCCCATGGACTTTAGTCAAAAAAATAGAATTTCAATTCAAGACCTACAAGGCATTCTGAAACGAATTATCTTCCCAGAAACCTTTCCAAAAAATCAACAATTTGACCTAAGTGCTTCGGATTACGAATTTTTAAAATATTGGATGAGTAGGACTACTCTGGAAAGCACAAATCCAGATTACAACCAAGAGGAATATTGGGACAGCTATGGAAAATTCTTAATATACGGAGATAAAAAAGGAGCCATGTCTCCTAAACTACGGATTTATAATAAAGTAGGCTACGCCTATGGAACCTTGACGGATGTTGCATATGTTAAAGACAGCATCAGGGGAGATGAATTTTTTTTAACAGCGACTATATTGGTAAATGAAAATGAGATTTTTAACGATAACACTTACGAATTTGAAACCAAAGGAATTCCTTTTTTAGGGGCTTTGGGTAGAGCTGTTCTAAGGGAAATCCAAAAAGAGTAACCTATTTTTCTAACAAACCCAATGCTACTAAACGCTGGTTTAGAAAATCCCCTGCAAGAATATCATCAAACTGTTTAGGATGCTGTTCATCAATTGTTTGATCAAGACAATTTAAAGGCATTTGTGGTATAGGGTGCATAAAAAAGGGTAAAGAGTATCGCGATACTCCCCAAGCTTCCTTTGGAGGGTTTACGACTCTGTGGATGGTAGAGGGTAAGCGATTATTGGTAAGTCGGGAAAGCATATCTCCGATATTGACCATCAATTCATCACCTTGTGCAACTGCATCGATCCATTGATTTTCTCGATTTAAAACTTGTAAACCAGCACCTTGAGCGCCCATAAGTAGGGTGATCAAATTGATATCTCCATGTGCTGCAGCTCTTTCTGCCTCCTTAGGTGCTTCCGTAATGGGAGGGTAGTGAATAGCCCTAAGGATGGAATTCCCATCTTGGATAAAGGGGGTAAAATAATGCTCTCCTAATTTTAAATAAAGTGCCAGCGCTCGCAACAAGACCTCCGCCGTGTGTTCTAGCTTTTGAAATACCAAATTCCCAATGCGATTAAAATCGCTTAACTCTTTTACGATCAAATTTTTTGGATAATGTTTTTTAAGATGAGGTTTTGAAATGATATCCTGACCAAAATGCCAAAACTCTTTTAAATCGCCTACGCTTCTTCCAGCGGCATGTTCTTTTCCAAATCCTGTGTAGCCTCGCTGCCCGCCACCACCATCAATTTCATACCTTTTTTTTATAGATGTTGGCAGTTCGAAAAAAGTGCGAATTTCGGTATACAGTTGTTCTTGAAGATTAGGATCTAGAAAATGTCCTTTTAATGCGAGAAATCCTATTTCTTCAAATGCTTTTCCGATGTGTTGGATAAATGCTTGTTTACGAGAAAGATCCTCAGATAGAAAATCGTTTAAATCTGCTGGTGGAATTTGTTTCATAGAAATAAAAAAAGCGGATCCATCGATCCGCTTTATAAATAGATAAGGAAAGCTACAGCGGACCGTGATTGGGCACCTGCTGTCTTGAATTCCTTAAATGATTATCATTAGACATAGACACCTCCTTTCATATTTTGTTAGACTTTACTGTTGTCAC
>JALRDC010000049.1 GCA_023262245.1 Flavobacteriaceae bacterium | reverse complement strand
GACGCTGTAGAATTGGCTTGTGATTCCGATCCTTTAGACAATACCGAAACGGCTCTTGATACAGATAGCGACGGTATTCCAGATTGTTTAGACAGCGACGATGATGCTGATGGTTATGAAGATGAAATTGAAATCGCTTTCAATACCAACCCTTTAAATATTAATGAATTTCCCAATTTAGATGAAGATGGAGATGGGGTTCCCTTTGCTATTGGTTTTCCAATCCCTATTATTGACAATTGCCCGGATGTTTCAAATCCGGATCAATCCGACATAGATGAAGATGGGATAGGTGATGCTTGTGATAACTGTATCCTTATAGCTAATGAAGCACAAGAGGATCGCGACCTGGATGGCGTAGGGGATTTATGTGATGTATGTCCAGATATAGAAAATCCTAACCAAGAAGACTTTGACCAAGATTTACTCGGAGATCTGTGTGATCTGGATGATGATAATGATGGTCAGACAGATGAAGCTGAAATTGCTTGTGGTTCAAACCCTAAAGATGCTAATTCTCTTAGTCCTGATTTTGATCAAGATGGAATCCCTGATTGCCTAGATTTGGATAAGGATAATGATGCGATTCAAGACAGTATAGATCCTAATCCCTATAGCTATGACAAAATCTTATACAATCAGTTTGTCTCAGATAATGGCGATGGAATCAATGATTATTTTTCCATTTTAAAAATAACTACTTATCCTAATAGCAATTTATCCATTTATACAAAAACAGGTAGTTTGCAGTATTCAAAAAGAAATTATCAAAACACTTGGCCCTCCGATATAAGAGGACAACAACTGCCAGAGGGGAGTTATTATTTTATGTTGGATTTAGAAAATGACGGTCGAATAGATTATCAAGGGTGGATTTATCTCACACGTTAAATTTCAGCCAAAACCCTTTCGATCAAGTTTCTGGTTTGTAAAGCCCCTTGGTTTCTAGAAATGTCGTTCCCAAAAAATTCAACACCCGCAAAAACAAAATCTGGGGCATTTTTTAAGATGTTAAACATTCTTTTGTAATCCGTGGTTGTTTCCTCTCCATTTTTGTCAAAACGCTCCGATTTTGCACTAATTGCTCTAATATAAGGGGAGAGTAATTCGATTCCCTTGTAGGGATCGGGATAGTATGTGTTCGGATTGCGTTCCAAGATCCAGTTTGTAAAATCGCCGAGTATTCCGACATTTTTTAAATTCACCCCTTCCATAAGTTGAATCATCCAATCAGGATCTGAAGAATAACCATTGTGATTTTCTATCAAAAGGTCCAAGCCCTTGGAGGCAGCATATTCGCCTAATGCTGTCACACCTTCAGTAGCGTATTTAAGTTTTTCAGGATGCGGAATACTAATGTATTCTCCACATACATTTCGTATTGCTTTGCAGTTTAATTCGGCGGCCACATCCACCCAATAACGGAATATTTTGATCGCTTCTTTCCGGTTTGTTGCATTGGCATCTCCAAGGTCACCTACACCACCTGTAAGCATTACTGCACTGGATACACCCGCAGATTTCATTGCAGTATTCATTTGATTTAGATGTTTATCCGTTAAATTTTTGGGATAATGGAACATTTCGTGATCGATATAGTCAAAGCCTAGTGATTTTGCGACCTCAGGATAGTCAAATAAAGCTACGTTTAAGGGGTCTTTATCTCCATAACCGGTTCTAATTAAAGACCAAGGCGTTAGACTGATTTTGATATTTTGTTGTGCAGCACGTTGTTTTTTAAATGCGGATAAGGTTGCTATACCTACTGTACTCAAGGCAGTAGTATTTAAAAATGTTCTTCGATTCATCTAAAATATTTTGTTATGGTTTTAATCTAATTAAGCGAACTGTTTGGAGATTTCCAATACGCTTCGACGTCATTGATGAAATTTTTGTGAAATAAATTCGAGAACCTTTGGAAGGGCACTTCTCCAGTAGGTCCAATTATGCGCTCCATCTCTAATTCGAAACTCGTGTTTTACTCCTTTTTCTCGCATTTTAAGATGCATTAAACTGTTGTTTTTATAAAGAAAATCATCGTCTCCACAATCAATATACCACCTTATGCTATTTAAGGTATTTACGTCCATTTGATCTACCAGATACAACGCGTTGTTCTGTTTTTGAAAACGTTCAAAGTCCTTTGAATTGTGATTGGATTTAGAATAACCCCAATAGGTATATTCTTTCATTTCCTCTACACTTTGAGGCCCTATTGAAGCGCTTAAAGGAGCTGCCGAAGAAAAGAGATCTGGTCGGTGCAGTGCATATATAAAACTTCCTCCCCCACCCATGGATAAACCAGCTACTGCTCTAAACCGCTTATTTTTTTTAATACGAAATCGTTCTTCTACATGAGGCATAAATTCCTCAAAAAAGTAGTCCTCATAATTCCATTTTCCAGAAAGATCATTGACATAACCCGCTTGCCCTTCATCAGCATCGGGCATCACAATGATCATTGGTGTTGCGCTTCCATTATTTATGGCTTGATCTGCAATGTGTTTTACCTCTCCAAATTGAATCCAGCCCGTGTGGTTGTCCGTATGGCCATGAAGTAAATACAGTACTGGATAGGAACGGCTTGAATTGTCGTAGTCTGGAGGTAAGTAAACAGCAAATTTTCGTTCTCCTTTTAGGAGGGTACTATTTAAACTTAAATCATCTAATACCTTACCCGACTGGGCAAAACTTATTGAAATAACGCAAAGAGCGAGAATAAAATGTGGAAGTTGTTTCATGCTTAATTTTAAAATCAACTTGAAATTTAGTAAAAAGTAAAATAATGATCCGTTCTTTCAAGATAAATACAACATTTTGAATTTTTCTCTATCTTGATTACATATATTCAAACCTATGAGAATCTTTCAATTTTCAAAACCAATTGTATTTCTTTCAATACTATTCTTGGTTTTTCATTCCACTCTTGCTCAAGAAGAACTTCGTGTAAACGCAGACCGGCTTGAAGCCCAGCTAAAAAAACTGGCAACATTCGGCAGGAATGCCCAAGGAGGAAATGATCGTGTTGCTTTTAGTGATTTTGATATTGCTGCTCGAATTCATCTGACAAGCTATCTTGAGAACTTGGGATTAAAGGTAAGTACCGATGCTGCAGGGAACTTAATAGCTTACAGGCAAGGAAAGCAAAAAGGAGCCAAGGCCATTGCGTTTGGATCACATATCGATGCGGTACCCAATGGAGGCCATTATGATGGCGACGTAGGTGTGATGGGTGGTATTGAGGTTTTGGAAACCTTAATTGAAAACAATGTCATGACCGATCATCCCCTAGAACTGATTATTTTTTCGAATGAAGAAGGGGCTATTTTTGGGTCTCGAGCCATGGCTGGAAAAATTGATCAAGCAACATTAGAAGTTCAAACAGCTTCAGGCTTTACTAATGGAGAAGGAGTAAAGAGAATAGGTGGAGATCCTGATCGTATTTTGGAAGTTAAAAGAACTTCAGACGACCTTCATGCTTTTTTAGAACTTCATATAGAACAGGGAAATATTTTACATAAAAATAAAGTTGATATTGGAGTTGTTGAGGGTATTGTTGGTTTGAATTGGTGGGATGTGGAAATCACGGGCTTTACAAATCATGCCGGCACAACACCAATGAACGACCGAAAAGATGCCATGATTGCGGCGGCTCAATTTGTTTTAGCAGTAAATGAAATTGTAACTTCAACCGAAGGAGCTCAGGTGGGTACGGTAGGGAGAATAGAAGCATTTCCCGGGGCTCCTAATGTCATCCCGGGAAAAGTCATTGCAAGTTTAGAATTACGAGATTTAAATGCAGAAAAAATTAAAAGCCTTTACAAAAAAATAGAACAAAAAGGATTTGAAATTGGAGCGACTACTGGAACAAAATTTTCATTCACTCCCATAGATGCAACCGCTGAGCCCGCACTTACAGATCTGCGTATTCAATCTCTTATTCGAAGTAAGGCAAAAACTTTGGGTTATTCGCACAAGACCATGCCCAGTGGTGCGGGTCATGATGCTCAAGACATGGCCGTAATAACTCCTACAGGAATGATTTTTGTTCCAAGTGTAAACGGAATCAGTCATGCCCCAGAGGAATATTCAACTCCAGAGGCTATTGCTAAGGGTGCAAATGTTTTGCTTCATTCTATTTTAGAATTAGATAAAACTAAATTGTAAAATTGAAAATGTACATTTTAGTAATCTTTTTATCGCTTCTTACATCAACATTTGCAGAACAGCAACAGCTCGAGCTAAAAATTCTGTCTTACAATATTCGTTATGATAATCCTAAAGATGGAGAAGATCAATGGAAATTTAGAAAAGAAACCCTTATAGAATACTTTGATGAAACAGTACTAGATATTATAGGCATGCAAGAGGTTTTACACCACCAGTTAAAGGAACTGGATGCTTCTTTAGAAGATTTTTCCTATGCAGGGGTGGGTCGTGAAGACGGTAAGACCAGTGGTGAATACAGTCCAATTTTTTATAACAACAGAAGATTCAAACTTATAAAAACGTCTACTTTTTGGCTTTCAGAAAATCCAGAAAGAGTATCTGTCGGATGGGATGCAGCTTTAGAACGCATTTGCACAGCAGTGCTTTTAGAACATCGTAAATCAGCAAAACAATTTTGGGTTTTTAACACTCATTTTGATCACATAGGAGTTCGGGCAAGAAAGGAAGCTGCCCAACTGATACTGAATCAAATCTCTAAGTTAAACCCTGTAAACCTGCCTACCTTACTCACAGGAGATTTCAATCTGAATCCGGACACCGAACCTATTGAGCTTTTACAGTCTGTTTTTCAGGATGTAATGAAAGATTTTCCTCCTTCAGATCCACATTTTGGAACTTTTACAGGATTTAAACTGGATAAAACAGCCGAAAACAGAATAGATTACATCTTTCAAAAGGGTTTTATTCTTTCTGAAGCAACTCATCTTTGGCTCAAAACTCCAAAAGGTCGCTGGGCCTCTGATCATCACCCAGTTTACGCCGTTTGTACCTTTTAACAATTCTCACCTCAAATTTCAAAACGAGTTTCCTATATTAGATGAAAACAAAAAAAATAAATTTATGAAAACACTTATCACATTATCATTAATCTTATTAATGGCTGGCGTTGTCCAAGCACAAGACTTTAGCGACCTTGACAAAAGCCCGATGGATATGATCAAATATCCAAAGTCTAATAGCGAGACCAATAAAATTGCTCGTGTAATTTACAGTAGACCGCAACTCAAGGGTCGTAAGCTTACCTCTTTGATCCCTGAAGGGAAAATTTGGCGAATGGGCGCTAATGAGGCTACAGAATTGACATTGTATAAAGCCTTAAAATTAGACGGAAAAGAAATCCCTGCGGGCTCTTATACGCTCTATGCGATAGCTTCTGGAAATGAGATAACGTTTATTGTAAACAAAGCAATACATGTATGGGGTGCTTATTCTTATGATCAAGGAAAAGACATTGCTCGGGTTACTGTCCCTTGGAATTCAGGAGCAAAGAGTGTAGAGGCATTTTCCATGAGTTTTGGAAAAGCTGATGGGGGTCTCGATTTACATTTGGGCTGGGGAGATCGTCACGCAAAAGTTACTTTTTCAGAGTACTAATAACTAGGAGGTTTTACTCCAGAAGAAGATCTTCTGGAGTAAATACTTCGAACACCATTTTTTTAAAATCTTGTTCGTAGAACAATCCCAAATGATCTTTATCAATTTGAACTAAGTCCGAGTAGGCTGCTCCTCCCTTATGAACTTCTAATTTGTGAGTCCATGTTGCCCCTGAATCGAGACTGACCTTTAAAGTCATTTTTTCTCTTTTACTTGTACTGTTAGGTCCAGAATATATTAAGAAATTCCTTTGCTCTGTTTCAAACAACAGTATACTAGACTGACAAACGGGTGTGATTAACTCAGCATCAAAATAAGTCCTGTCCCAAGTGGCGCCACCATCATTACTTATCGCCACCAAACGCTGTTTACTATCTCCATTTTGCTCTCGAATGTTGAGCATTAAATTTCCGTTGGGAAGCTCCACGCCAATAGCTTCATTGGAAGAGGGGATAGCTATGTCTGGACTCACAGTCCATGTTTTGCCATGATCATCTGAATAAAATCCGTAAGCACGGTATTCATTGAACTTTTCTTGTGGGGGTCCCGCAGAATGGTTTGCTGGTATGTAAATACGCCCTTTGTATTTTCCTCTTTTGAATTGCAGGGCGTGGCCTGGAGTCGTTGCGTTTGTTCTCCAATCTTTTTCTGCTTGAACGGTGTTTCGGTTAAAATGAACAGAGGAAGTGATTTCTGTTGGTTCCGACCACGAAAGCCCATTATCTATGCTGCTGATATAACTCACTTCCCGTGTTCCTTTTCCATTTCGGACATCATTTTCTGATGCATTACCCGTATTGTAAAATAAGAAAACCCTCCCTTGGGGATATTCTGGATCAAAAAAATCGACTACTGGAGCAGGATTTCCAGCTTGAAGAGTATCGTTGTCTACCAAAAGCTTTGCAGAATCCCAAGTTTTACCCCCATCATTACTTCGTCTCATTAAAAGATCAACATCTCCAAAATCACTACAGCTTTTTCTTCTTCCCTCTGCAAAAGCAAGTAAACTACCATCAGGGGCTTTAAGAATGGCAGGAATTCTATAGCAATTATAATCGCCTTGTCCATTTTCAAAAAGTGCTGTTGGAGAAGGTTTAGAAGGGGCTTGGCAGCTAATTGTAAGAAGTAGGCTTAGGGCACAGATGATAAACCTTTTTTTCATTTAGAGAGGATTTCTTTTAGAGCTTTTTCGACCATGGGTTCTATAAACCGATATCCTTCAAGGGAAAGGTGAACCCCGTCTGGGGAATATTTTTTAATCATTCCATTGTTACCATCGTTGATAGCGCTAAAATAATCTAAATAATAAACCCCATTTTTTTCAGCATAGTCTTTAATTAATGCATTGAGTTTTGGAATTTTAATATTGGGTTGTAGTCCAGGTCTCCAAGGATAATCATACGCAGGGAGTACCGAACACAAGATTACTTTAATGTCATGGGTTCTGGCTAACTCAGTCATCGATTTTAAGTTATCTAGAATCATCTCGAGAGTAATAGGGCCTGTATTTTGAGCAATATCATTGGTACCTGCTAAGATCACAACTGCAGTTGCTCCTATATTGATGACATCTTGGCGAAAGCGCAGCAACATATGTGGGGTAGTCTGCCCACTAATACCCCGATTTACATAGGGTTTGTTTTTAAAAAATTCAGGATGGGTTTCACTCCACCCGATTGTAATGGAATTTCCTAAAAAAACTACACGATTTTCTTTACTTCCCACGGGAGGCAATTCCTCATTGGCTTTTTTAAAATGGTTCATGCTCGCCCAATCTTGAGCATTCACGAAGTTAAAAGAAA
>JALRDC010000149.1 GCA_023262245.1 Flavobacteriaceae bacterium | reverse complement strand
GTTGAAAGATTCAGCAAAATTACATTTGGTGATTCTAGAGGTAATAATCTTACTACTTTAGAAGCTGATATTTTTAGAGCCATCGTGAGCACAAATTTTTCAGATACATCTAAAGCTAATTTAACAATTGTTTCCAGTGAATTTTAAAAAATGTATCAAAACTATTACCATCAGGGCCAGTATCACTGCTGATAAACGGAGATAACAAAGTAGAGGTTTCCTCAGGAAGTACCCTACTGAGTACTTTGGGAAACAATAAAATCTTTTTACCCTCGGCTTGTGGAGGCGGAGGAACTTGTATCCAATGTAAATGTCAGGTAATTGAAGGAGGTGGAGAAATTCTTCCTACCGAGGCACCCCATTTCTCAAGAAAAGAAGTAGCAGAGGGATGGCGTTTAGGATGTCAAGTAAAAGTGAAACAAGATATGGTCATCAAGGTTCCTGAAGAAGTATTTGGAATCAAAAAATACGAAGCTACAGTGGTCCGTAATTGGAATGTGGCTTCTTTTATTAAAGAATTTGTTGTGGAGATCCCTGAGGAAATGGACTATAAAGCCGGGGGTTACATTCAAATTGAAATTCCGCAATGTGAGGTAAAATATGATGAGATAGATATTTCAGCACACCCAGATGAACACCCAGGAGAACCTGATAAATTTAAGTTAGAGTGGGACAAATTTAAGCTTTGGCCCTTGGTGATGAAAAACCCTGAAACAGTTGAACGAGCTTATTCAATGGCCTCTTTTCCCGCTGAAGGAAAAGAAATTATGCTCAACGTTAGAATTGCCACCCCACCCTTTGACCGTGCTAAAAATGATTGGAGTGATGTGAACCCAGGAGTAGCTTCCTCCTATATTTTTTCAAAGAAACCCGGAGATAAAGTAACCATTTCAGGACCTTACGGCGAATTTTTTATTAATGAGTCAGATTCAGAAATGTTATATGTAGGTGGAGGTGCAGGAATGGCTCCCATGCGCTCCCATCTCTATGAGCTCTTCAGAACTCTTAAAACAGGTCGTAAAGTGACTTTTTGGTATGGAGGTCGTTCAAAAAGAGAATTATTTTACTTAGACCACTTTAGAGCTTTAGAGAAAGATTTCCCTAATTTTAGATTTTACATTGCCCTTTCTGAGCCAATGGAAGAAGACAACTGGAAAGAAAAAACAAGCCTTGATTCTGAAGGAGATGGTTTTGTTGGTTTTGTACATCAGGTTGTGATAGATCATTATCTTTCTTCTCATGAAGCTCCTGAAGATATTGAAGTTTACTTCTGTGGCCCGCCATTAATGAATCAAGCTGTAGAGCGAATGGCTGAAGACTTTGGAGTACCTCCAGAAAATGTTAGATTCGACGACTTTGGAGGATAACCAACAAAAAGAGACTTTTTAAAGTCTCTTTTTTTATTTATATCCTGAACAACGATGTCTTCAATCTTGAGAAAAAATGAAGTCAAGTAAGGCTTACGATCTTATTTATGATGCCAATAGTGCTTTGACCTGATGGTGCGTTTAAGAAGGGGATAAGGACCTAAAATGTTCCCAAAGTAAATGAAGCTCATACCCAAGCAATGAAAGAGATTTAAGAATTGATGCAATCCCCAGGTGCTATCCTAGAATGGATCGAAGAAAAAAGGTGCCTATTTAACAAACGGACTTAAAAACCAAAGAGTGTTTCCAAAGAGATTTCTTTCACTTCTCCGTATTTTTTCAAGTTTTTAAAATCAATGTTGTTTCGATTTCCAATTAACAGAATATTGTGAGGTTTGTCTTTAATATACTTATTGTGAAACCCTAAGAGTTTATCAAAATCCATTGTTTTAACCTCCTTGTAAATTTGCTCTCGGATATCGTAATCAATACCTTTCTTTTCTGCAGAAAGATAATTGTAAAGTACACCTGCTTTTGTAATTCGCTCACTCTCAATTTTATTTAAAATAGCTTGTTTTGCTATGTCAAAGGCTTGAGGTGATTCAGGAAGCTTATTGATCAAGTTAAACATAGAAACGAGCGCCTCTTTTTGTTTATCAGACTGTATTCCTATATAGGAGAACAAGTAATCTGAGCGATCGGGTTTATTTCCTTGACTATAGGTAGAAAATACCGAATAAGCCAAACCTTGAGCCTCACGTATTTCTTGGAAAATAATGGAGTTCATACCACCACCAAAATATTGATTGAATAAGCTGATAGCGGCAGTTTTAGCATGATCCAAAAGTTCTTGTTTGGACAAGAGGATGATTTCGGTTTGTACCATGTCAAAGTGAGTCCAGAACACTTGTTCTTTTGTATAGTTCTTTTCGGGATAGCGCTTTAAATTATCAACGGTTTCAAAAACCTCTGAGATATTATGATACTTTTTAATTAAACGATTTAAGTTTGCCTGATCTTGATTTCCATAGTAGAGAATACGATGAGAATAATTTGATAATTTTTTGATTTTATCCATTAAGTCTTCAACCTCAATTCCCATTAGATCTTCTGTACTTAAAACATCGGAATATGGATTCATTTCTCCGTATTTGCCATAAGCGTATAATTGTCTTCTAAGGATTAGGTTTTTATTTTTCTTAGCATCAGAACGAGATTTAAGAATGCGATCAATTAATTTCTTTAGTGCATCTGTTGTGACTATTGGATTTTGAAATAATTGTTCAAAAAGTTGGATGGAGGCCTCCATGTTTTCACTGAGGCCATTCAAACTTATGGAGGTTTCTTCACCGTCATTAGACGTACTAAAACTGTAGGAAGCCCCTAGTTTGTAGAATTCTTTTCTTATCTCTTCAGGAGACCTATCTTCGGTTCCTGCATAATCCATTAAAGAGGCAGCCAATGCAAGTTTAGGATCTAAGTTTTTGCCAAAATCAAATTGATAGGTGAGTTGGAATAAATCATTATCTGTATTTTCTTTAGCAATAACTTCAAGAGGACCGATGTTATAGAACTCTAAATCCTTAGTAAAGTCCAAAAATTTAGGTTGAAGTTTTTCAACTTCTAAACCAGCTAATTTTATATGAATATCCGAACGATCTTCTCGGTTTAAAGGGACTTTGGTTATTTGTGGCTTCTCAACTTTTTCAATAGTTGAGTCTGTTCCAGTTCGTTTAAAAACTGCGCCATAATTGTTGTTATAATACTTATTTGCAAATGCAACCAAGTCTTCTTTTGTAATTTTTGAAAGATCTTTTAAATAAGTAACTTGATCAGCCCATGCAATATCTCTTGTAAAAGCGATAACCATACTATTTGCCCTGTAGTAATTTGCATAGTCTGAATCATCTCGCTCCATTACTCCTTTTTTGAGATCGTTAACAACGGCTTTAAGTAAATCGTCATCAAAAGCTCCCTTTTTTATATTTTCTACTTCTTTTAATAAAAGGTCTTTTACCTCTTCCAGGCTTTGTCCCTCTTTTGGATTACCAACAAGTTTATGTACTAAAAAGTCATTCATATCGTCTATAGTAGCACCCGCTCCTAAAACTTTTTGCTGTTGAACAAGATTTAGGTCAATAAGACCAGCGGTACTGTTGGATAGTAACATGTCGATAAGTTCAACACGCATTAAGACTTCTTTAGACTTTCCGTTAAAGCGGTAACCTATAAGTACGGATTCGCGTTCAGGACCAAAAACTTCTTGTATGATTGGGCTATCAATTTCGGGTTGGGGACCATACTCCAAAGGTCTAAGCTCATTATTAGGCTCCCAATCACCAAAATGTTTGTCTATTAGTGAAATAGTTTTATCAAAGTCCAATTCACCACTCATGCAAAGGGCAACATTGTTTGGGCGATAATATTGATAAAAATATTTTTTAATTTCCGTGATCGAAGGATTTTTAAGATGCTCAACTGTTCCTATTACAGATTGTTTTCCATAGGGGTGATTTGGAAAAAGTGCTTGAAATAAAACTCTATTTTGTTTTCTAGCATCACTATCTAAGGATCTGTTTTTTTCTTCATAAACGGCTTCCAGTTCGGTGTGAAATAAGCGGTTTACAATTTGTTTAAAACGTAATCCTTCCAGGGTTAAAAAACGTTCCATTTCATTAGAAGGAATGTCTAAGGTATAAACCGTTCGATCTTCTGTAGTATAGGCATTCAAACCTTTTGCCCCAAGCATGGCAATCATTTTGTCATATTCATTGGGTATTGCTAATAGTGCTGCCTCATTGGAGAGTTCATCTATTTTTTTATAATGTGCTTTTCGATCTTTGGGATCGGTTAGTTTAGCATAATCGTTAAAAAGCTTTTCGATGGTGTCTAAAAGAGGCTTTTCCTTTTCATAGTTTTTGGTTCCAAAAAACTGATTCCCTTTAAACATCATATGCTCAAGGTAATGAGCGAGACCAGTATTGTTTTCAGGGTCGTTTTTTCCTCCAGCTTTTACTGCTGTAAAAATGTGAACTCTTGGAGCATTTTCGAATTTACTCAAATAAACTTTTAAGCCGTTTTCTAGAGTGTAAATTCGAGTTTGCGTCGGATCATCGGTTACATATTCGTAGGTGTAGCCAGCTGAACTAGTCGTTTGTGTTTGATATTTTTGTTTTGTACAAGAGGTAATTACAAGACAAAAAAGAAAAATTAATAGTTGTTTTGCTAAGTTCATTTTAAGGACTTTTAAAAAGTAAGATCTAAGTTACATAATTTGCAACATATAAACACTGTGTAAAGCTTTTCCATTATTTTTGCTAAAGCATGAAATCATTAAATGATAAAGAAGTCCATCAACTTGCGATGCAGGAAGTAGGCAGTTTTTTGGAAAATGAAGGATATGAATTTTTAGCTGTCAATTCTCAATTGAAAAGGTCGCCCCAATTTGTATGCGTAAAAGATCAAATTCTTTATTTTGTTGTGGTCAAAGGATGCTTGTATCCGAAGTCTCCAAAATCATACGATCTTGAACACATGAATAAGGTAAAAATTCATGCAGAAAAGAATCAAGCAAAATTATTATTTGCCGGGGTAGGTTTTGCAGATGCCAAAGATTATAACCTTCCTCTATATAAAAACAATCCTTATGTGGTTAATTTTAGTGGACTTGAAAAAATTTTATAGCCTCTTTATTGTTCTTGCTTTTCTTGGTTGTGAATCGGTAGAAAAAGCAGCGGTTCAAAGGCTTCAAGGCTTTGCTTTAGGAACGACTTATTCCATTAGCTATCAAAATTCTAAACTCGACTCAGTGATTTTAGAAAAGGCTGTAGATTCTATCCTATACGTTATGAATCAATCCCTATCAACATATGTAAAAGACTCAGATATTTCCAAGATTAATCGGGGGGATAGTCTGCTGGTAATTGATCAACATTTCGAAACAGTTTATAGAACGGCTTCCCAAGTATGGAAAAAAACGCAAGGTTACTTTGATCCTACAGTTGGGTCTTTGGTCAATGCTTATGGCTTTGGTCCAGAATCCGGTCCTAAAGAACTTTCAGAAATTGAGAAAGAAGAACTCCTTACTTATACAGGATGGGAGAAAGCATCTTTAACAAAAAAGAAGACAATTCAAAAAGCGCATCCAAAATTGTATTTTGATTTTAATGCACTTGCAAAAGGTTATGCAGTAGATGTGATCTCAGGTTACCTTCGTTCTCTTCAAGTTTCTTCTTTTTTAGTAGAAATTGGAGGTGAAATTGTCGCTCAAGGGGTAAGTCCAAAGACGGGAGGGTTATGGAAGGTGGCCATAGATGATCCTCAACAAAAGGAAGATAGAAAATTTATAAAAGTCATTAGCTTAAAAGATGAAGCCTTAGCAACCTCAGGAAACTATAGAAAGTATAAAATAGATGAAGTAAGTGGGAGGAGGTTGGTGCATTCCGTAAATCCTATAACTGGAGATGCTTTTCCAACTAATGTTTTGAGTGCTTCGGTTATCGCTCCAAATTGTATGCTTGCGGATGCTTATGCAACTGCGCTGATGGTAATGCCTTTTGAAGAAGGTAAAGCTTTGATAGAAAGAGAAACTTCACTTGAGGCCTATTGGATCATAGAATCCGAAACGGGAACAATAGAGGAGGTAGTTTCTTCGGGTTTTATAAAGGAGTAGGTTTTAGATCTTTCTAGCCAGTGGGATGGAGTCTTTCTGTAAACCAAAACGATTTAACTCTTCTTCTGACAAGCTTGAAGCAAAGGCTATAGCTTGAGATTTAAACCCTACTTTGTTTAAAAAAGAATAGTAATCCCTTCCGTATATCCTAACATGGTCGTATTGTCCGAAAACCTTTGTTCGTTCTTTTTTATCAATAATAGAATTGTCTTCAAAAGTTGTTTCCCTTTTTTCGTCTATAGGCACTTGAGCAATTAAGGTACCTCCTTTTTTCAAAACGCGATACAATTCTTCCATAGCTTTAATATGATCTGGGATATGCTCCAAAACATGATTACAAAAAATTAGATCAAAAGACCCATCTTTAAAAGGGAGCGCACAGATATCGGCTTTGATTTCTGCCAAAGGGGAGTGAAGGTCTGCGGTGATGTAATGCCAATGCACATAAGATTTAAATTTTTTATACAATACTTGTTCTGGAGCGAGATGAAGGACTTTTAATGGTTGTTTTAAAAAGTTAGTTTCTCTTTCTAAATAAAGCCAAAGTAAACGATGACGTTCTAGAGAAAGCGTGCCAGGACATAGAGCATTTGGGCGAAGTTTTTGGTACCCATAGGGAAGAAATTTTCTATAGGAACTTCCATCAATAGGATCTACATAACGATTTCCTTTGTAAAACCATTTTATAATGGGTCTAAACCATAGACTCAGACGAATTAACCAAGGCCTAGGGAAAAAATTTAAGAGCCATCTCATATCACTAAGGGCTCTTTTCTAAAGGGAACTTCTTCTGAGCTACTAATTCCTAGAGCCTCGTAAATGTATTGGAATGTAGAGAGCAATTCGGGCTTTCCTTCAATGAGCGCGACATTGTGTTCAAAGTGAGCACTGGCTTTTCCGTCAGCAGTGAGAATCGTCCAACCATCCTTCAGTTGTTTGATGCGATGCGTTCCCATATTGATCATTGGCTCTATTGCCAAGACCATCCCGTTTAAAAACTTTTTGCCTGTTCCTCTTCTTCCGTAATTTGGAACTTCGGGACCCTCGTGCATTTCTTTCCCCAATCCATGACCTACCAATTCTCGCACAACGCCATAGCCTTCCTTTTCGCAATATTTTTGTATGGCGTGACCCAAATCTCCTAATCGTTTTCCTTCTTCAAAGGATTTGATACCTTCATAAAGTGAAGCTTTAGTAACCTGAAGCAATTTTTCAATTTTTGGGTCTATGGTTCCCACTGCAAAAGTATAGGCATGATCCCCATAAAATCCGTTCTTTAAAGCACCACAGTCAATGGAAATGATGTCTCCCTCTTCTAGAGGGGTCTCATTTGGGATTCCATGTACAACTTGTGCATTGGGACTCATACAAAGCGTATTAGGAAAATCATATAAGCCTAAAAATCCGGGAACAGCTCCTAGGTCTCTAATGTGGGTTTCTGCGATTCGATCCAGTGCTAAGGTAGTTACCCCTGGCTTTATCTCTGAAGCTAACACCCCTAGGGTCTTTGAAACAATTAATGCACTTTCGCGAATTAATTCAATTTCTTCCAAAGATTTTAAGACAATAGCAGCCATATTTAGAAGTCGGCGTAGGCATTTTGGTAGGGTTGCTTTTTTAGAATTTTTGAAAAATCATCTAAGAGATTGACAACCGGAAATTCTACAATACGATTGTTTTCTATTCCATTTTCCATAAAGATTAAGGTAGGAATATTAAGAATGTCATATTTTTTTTCATAACCCTCAGGACTGTCTTTGTATTCCGAAATGCTGTACATCTCAATACGGTCTTGAGAGACCTTTAAAGCATCTAAAATTTTAAACATAGAACCTAACTCACGTTGGGTATCACCGCACCACGTTCCTAAAAAGAGTTTAAAATTTAAATTTTTTGCTAAAGGCAGGTGTTCTTCTGCCCAGCCTACAGGAATTTTCTGACTGTCATAGCTTGGCTGGAACCAAGCCTTAAATTCTTCAGTATCTAGATTTGCACGATTCATGAAACCTAGAACTACGGTTTCACCCTCTTCACCTATGAGTGTTTGAACTTCTAGGGGCTCTTGAGGCTTTTGTGATACGGAACTTTTACAACCTAAAGCAAGGAAAAATAGGAACAATAAGGAGATATTAAATTTCATGATTTTACGAGTAAAGAATTTTGGGTCATTGTTTTTGGAACTTCTATATTCAATAAATCTAATACAGTTGGAGCAATATTGCCAAGAATTCCGTTGTTAATTTTCTTCTTTTCCTTATCAACTAGAATAATAGGAACGGGATTTGTTGTATGAGCTGTATTAGGGCTTCCATCAGGATTGATCATGGTTTCACAATTTCCATGATCTGCAATGATAATGATTGCATAGTCCTTTTCTAATGCCGTTGCTACTACCGAAGCAGCACATTCATCTACAACTTCGCAAGCGCGAATAGCGGCATTTAAGTCACCCGTATGCCCTACCATATCGGGGTTTGCAAAGTTCAAACAAATAAAATCAGGAGCATCAGCTTTAATTTTTTTATTTATAGCATCTCTAATTTCAAAAGCACTCATCTCAGGTTTAAGATCATAGGTAGCTACCTTTGGAGAAGGACATAGAATTCGTTCTTCACCCTTAAAAGGAGTTTCTCTTCCTCCGTTAAAGAAAAATGTTACGTGAGGATATTTTTCTGTCTCAGCAATGCGAACTTGAGTTTTGCCTGCTTTTGAAAGTATTTCTCCGAGGGTATCCCTTAAATTATCTTTATCAAAAACGACATTAACCTTTGTGAAAGATTCATCGTAATTGGTTAGCGTTACATAATATAAATCCAAAGGCTGCATTTCAAAATCGGGGAACGCTTTTTGAGATAAAACTTGAGTTAACTCCCTGCCTCTATCTGTTCTGAAATTAAAAAACAACACTACATCTCCAGCCTCAATAGTGGTAATAGCTTTGCCTTGAGCATTTGATCTATACAGAGGTTTGATAAATTCATCGGTTATTTTATTTTTATAACTGTTCTCAAGGCTGCGCTTAAAATCTGAGGTGGCTTCTCCTTTCCCATGCACCAAAAGGTCGTAGGTTTCTTTAATGCGTTCCCATCTTTGATCGCGATCCATTGCATAGTATCTTCCTACTAGTGAAGCAAGTTGCCCAACGGTATTGGACATTTTTTTCTCTATACGGTCAACAAAGTTTATTCCCGATTGAGGGTCAACATCTCTTCCATCAGTGAAAGCGTGAAGGAAAACATGTTCCAAATTTAACTCACTAATTAAATCAAGTAACCCTTCCAAATGATCTATATGAGAATGTACTCCGCCATCTGATAACAAGCCCAATAAATGAACCTTTTTCTTTTCATTTTTGGCGTAATTTAAACTTTCAATTAAAACAGATTCATTGCGTAAACGATCATTTTTTATAGCTAGATTGATTTTAGCTAAATCTTGATAGACAATTCTTCCTGCTCCAAGATTCATATGACCCACTTCACTATTTCCCATTTGACCTGTAGGGAGTCCTACATGTTCCCCATCTGTTCTAAGGGTACTGTGAGCATAGTTTTTATAGAGAGAATCGATGAAAGGAGTTTGTGCCTGATCGATTGCAGAAACCTCTGGATTTGGGGAGTTTCCCCAGCCATCTAAAATCATTAAGAGGGTTTTTTGGGCCATGAAAATTATTTTGGTAAAGATACGAATTAGTCTGTTCTAGTAAGAATCGCTTAAGCTGAAAAAAAAACTGTTTCTTTGCAAATAAAACCGTTGAAAAAAGGGATCGTTTATCGTTCTACAGGCAGCTGGTATGTTGTTGAATCAGAGCGGGTTTTTTATTCATGTAGGATTAAAGGAAAACTTCGCTTAGAAGGAATTCAAAGTACCAACCCAGTTGCAGTGGGGGATCGTGTTTTTTTTGAAATAGATGAAAAAGCCGAAAAGCCGGAGGGTAGTATTGTTAAGATAGAGGAACGTCAAAATTATATTGTCCGTAAATCAGTAAATTTATCCAAGCAAACACATATCATTGCTTCAAATATCGATCAAGTTTTTTTATTGATTACCCTAAACAATCCTTCAACATTCCCAGCCTTTATTGATCGTTTTTTAGTAACAGCAGAAGCATATCAAATTCCAGCCACTTTGCTCTTTAATAAAATGGATAGTTATGGTGTTGAAGAGTTACAGGAATTGAGAATGTTTAAAGCAATTTATGAGAAGATTGGTTACCTGACTATTGAGATTTCTGCACTTAAAGGATGGAATGTTGACGAATTAATAAAATTGATGAAAAATAAAGTGGGGATGTTTGCAGGTCATAGCGGAGTAGGGAAGTCAACACTTATTAATTCCATAGCTCCAGAATTAGATTTAAAGACGGCTCCAATTTCAGATTTACATCAACAAGGGACACATACCACCACTTTTGCAGAAATGTTTGCTCTAGGTGATGGGATCAAAATCATTGACACTCCTGGAATAAAAGGTTTTGGTGTTGTAGATATGGCAAAAGAAGAAATTGGCAATTATTTCCCCGAATTTTATAAACTTAAAAATCAATGTAAATTTCACAATTGTTTTCATCAAAACGAACCTCAATGCGCCGTTATAAGATCATTAGCGCAAGGAGAAATTGCAAAAAGCAGGTACGACAGTTACATACAAATGCTAGCTGGGGATAAACTTCACAGAAATTAATATGAGAGTTGTAGTCCAAAGAGTTAAACATGCCCATGTTCTAATTAACAAAGAAGAGAAGCGATCGATTGGAGCAGGACTTGTTGTGTTATTAGGAATCGAACATGTAGACGAGTCCAATGACGTACAATGGCTCGTAAATAAGGTATTAAACCTTAGGATTTTTGAGGACGAAGCGGGAATAATGAATAAATCGCTCTTAGATGTAGAGGGGGAGTTAATGGTTGTCAGTCAGTTTACACTAATGGCAGCTACAAAAAAAGGCAACAGACCTTCTTATATCCGTGCAGCAAAACACTCACATGCAATTCCACTTTATGAATTGTTTGTGAATACCGCTCAAGGTATTCTCCAATCAAAAGTTGTGACTGGGAGTTTTGGAGCCGATATGGAAATTGAATTGGTTAATGATGGACCGGTTACAATCTTCATAGATTCTAAAAACAAGGAATAAATTTTAAAGTTTAGAGGAGGTTTACCTCTATTTCTAGTGGAATTTCAAATTCTTGTAACACCTGTTTTTGAATTTCTTTTGCTAAATTTAAAAGTTCACTTCCCTTGGCATTTCCATAATTGACTAATACTAACGCTTGTTTTTTGTGAACTCCAGCATCTCCGTTGCGTTTTCCTTTAAACCCTAATTGCTCGATCATCCATGCTGCGGGAATTTTTACATGCCCATCATGGTCTGGATAGTGAGGAAGTTCAGGGTGTTTTTTTAAGAGTTTATTGAAGTGATTTGTGGTGATTATTGGGTTTTTAAAAAAACTTCCACTGTTCCCTATTTCGTTGGGGTCGGGAAGCTTTGATTTTCGAATACTTATTACAACTTCTGCAACCGTTTGGATCGTTTTTGACTTTCCATCAAGTGCTGATTGGAGTGTCCCGTAATGAGATTGAATCTGATGTGGTTTTTTTTGAAGTCTTAAGGTTACACTAGTGATGATAACACTCCCTCTGAGTTTGTTTTTAAAGATGGAGTTCCGATATCCAAAAGAACAAGCCTTTTTGTCGAAAGTTTTAAATGATAACTCTTTAAGATCTAGTACTCTACAGCTGTGAAAAACAGATTCTAATTCTACGCCATAAGCTCCAATATTTTGAATAGGAGCCGCACCGACACTTCCTGGAATGAATGCCAAATTTTCAATTCCTCCGAAATCGTTTTCCAATGCCCATAGAACTAAATCATGCCAATTTTCTCCTGCTTGGGCTTCAATAAGGACGAAATCTGAAGTTTCTTCTACCAACTCAATACCTAGATTTTTCATTACTATTGTGAGTCCTTTATAATTTTCAGTGAGCAGAATATTACTACCTCCTCCTAAAACGCGATAAGGACTTCCTTTTGTGGTCTCAAGAAGTTTAACCAGTTCTTGTTCTGACTGAATAGCTATAAAGGATTCCGTTTCAACATCTATTCCAAAGGTGTTGTAGTTTTTTAAAGAAAAGTTTTTTATAATCATACGAGGTTTACTGCATGAACTTTTTTGTAGGCTTCAAGTCCGATCCTTAAAATAGTAGCCGCTAACTTAAGTTTTTCACTATTCAGAATAAAAGCAATCCGAACTTCATTTACTCCAGCACCAGGGGTAGAATAAAAACCTGTAGCTGGAGCGAGCATCACCGTTTTTTTATGATGATGAAAAGAAGTCAATAAAAATTTCGAAAAGTCTTCGGCATCCTCAACGGGTAGTTTTGCAATACAATAAAAAGCACCCATAGGATGGGAAACTTCAACATCTGGGATTTCCTCCAAAGCTTGGATTAAAACATCTCTTCTTTTCCCATATTCTGCAATAACGTTTTCAAGATATGTTTTCGGAGCATCTAGAGCTGCTTCACTTGCCATGAGTGCATAGGTAGGAGGAGATAATCGCAAGTGCGCAAACTTCAGAATATTTCGGACCAGTTCTTTATTCTTAGACACGATACTTCCTACTCTAGCGCCACAAAGGCTGTAACGTTTTGAAACGGAGTCGATCATGACGGTGTGCTGAGCACCTATGGGATTTCTAAGTACGGAGTAGTGTTCAATACCTCCGTGAATAAATTCTCTGTAAACTTCATCTACGATTAGAAAAATGTCGTGTTGTACTGCTAATTCACAAAGGGTATCTATTTCGGTTTTATTGTAAACATAGCCTGTTGGATTAGAAGGATTGCAAAGTAGTATGGCTTTAGTTCTGGAAGTAATTTTATCATTAATATTTTCTAAAGCAGGTAATTGAAAACGACTTTTAAATTCTGATATTACAGGAACAACTTTAACGCTTGCTGCACTTGCAAATCCGTTATAGTTTGCGTAGAAAGGTTCTGGAATAATGATTTCATCCCCAGCATCACAAATTGAGTTTAAGGCAAAGGTAAGTGCCTCACTAGCCCCCGTGGTTATTAGTATATCATCCGGACTGACATCAATATGATGTTGGCTGTAGTATTTAGAAAGTTTTTTGCGATAGGATAACTCTCCTTGTGAGGGACCGTAGGGCAGTAATTTTAAGGTAGCATTTTTGACTGCGTCAATGGCTTCCCTGGGTGCCTCAATATCAGGTTGACCAATGTTTAAATGAAGAACCTCTATTCCTCTTTCTTTTGCTTTATCTGAAAAAACTACCAATTTCCGTATCGGTGAAGTTGGAAGTTCAATCCCTTTTTTAGATAATTGTGGCATATTATTAATAAAATGCAAAAATGCTAAAAAAACACCTTACTTCACAACATAAAGGAGTTTTTAAAGAAGAATTACAAATATTTTATTGAAATAGCTATAAAATTATTTTGTAGTAAAACTTTAGCGGTTAGGGCTTTGGCAGCACTTCTCCTTTAATCTTTAATGCAACTATAGGATTTTCAGTTACGTTAGTGGTTACAGTGATCGTTTTTCTGAAAGGACCCTTACGATTTTTCGTATCGTATTCAACAACAATTTCTCCTCTTTCTCCAGGTGCAATTGGTGCTTCAGGTTTTTTTGGGATAGTGCAACCACAAGAAGAGGCTACATTTTTAATAATCAAATCCTGATCTCCATTATTGATAAAGGTAAAGACGCGTTTTCCATCACTACTGTTTTCAACAATTCCATAATCAATAATTGTCGTATCAAATTCAATTATAGGACCTGATGTTTGCGCTGTTAAAGGATAAGCTAAAACTAAAAAGAGTAATGATAAGTAGAGATTAGTCTTCATATTGATGATTTTGAGTATTTAAATTTATAAATTTTCTTTTAAATCAAATGGCTCGATTTTTATTATAGATGAAGTGTCACTACTTTTGTTTACAAAAATTAGACCAAAAGACTTTATGGAAATTCCATCCAAGTTCAACTCCCAAAGCGTAGAAAGAAAATGGTACGAGTACTGGCAAGAAAATGCTTACTTTAATTCCTTTCCTGATTCTAGAGAGCCTTACACTATTGTAATTCCACCTCCCAATGTCACTGGAGTTTTACATATGGGTCATATGCTTAACAATACCCTTCAAGACATCATCATACGACGAGCACGTATGAGGGGGTATAACGCATGTTGGGTTCCAGGAACGGATCATGCTTCTATTGCTACTGAAGCTAAGGTGGTAGCCAAACTTAAAGAACAAGGAATTGACAAAAAAAGTTTAACAAGAGAAGCTTTTTTAGAACATGCATGGGCATGGACTCACGAATACGGGGGAGTAATTTTAGAACAACTTAAAAAACTGGGGTGTAGTTGTGATTGGAATAGAACTAAATTCACTTTAGACCCCGAGATGTCTGAATCTGTCATAAAAGTCTTCATTGACTTATATGAAAAAGGAGAAATTTACAGAGGTTTCCGAATGGTCAATTGGGACCCAGAAGCTCAAACAACACTGTCGGACGAAGAAGTGGTTTATGAAGAAAAATCAGGAAACCTGTACCATATAGCCTATCAAATAGAGGATTCCGATGAAAAGGTTGTTATTGCTACCACACGCCCCGAAACACTGTTGGGAGATACAGCTGTTTGTATTAATCCTAAGGACGAACGATACAAACATTTAAAAGGAAAGACAGTTGTGGTTCCTCTTGCTAACAGAAAAGTTCCAATTATTCAAGACGAATACGTAAGCATGGAGTTCGGAACAGGATGTTTAAAAGTGACCCCGGCTCATGATTTGAACGACAAGGCTCTTGGGGAAAAGCATGGTTTGGACTTTATAGATATTTTTAACCCCGATGCTAGTCTAAATGAAAAAGGCCTCCAATACAAAGGCTTGAATCGTTTTGTTGCTAGAAAGAAAATTGTCAAAGATCTAGAAGCCCTAGGGGTATTGGTTAAAACGGAACCTCATGTACATAAAGTAGGGACTTCCGAAAGAACTAAAGCGGTCATTGAACCTCGTTTGTCAGATCAATGGTTTTTAAAAACAAAGTCCATTGCAAAACCTGCAATGGATGCTGTCTTAGAAAATGAAGCCATTCAATTGGTCCCTGAAAAATTTAAAAATACCTACCGTCACTGGATGGAAAACATTCGCGATTGGAATATATCACGTCAATTGTGGTGGGGACAGCGAATTCCCGCTTATTATTTTGGTCCTGGTAAGGAAGATTTTGTGGTTGCTGAAAATAAAGACGAAGCCCTAGAAAAGGCTAAAAAAGCAACAAATAATCCCAGTCTAAGTGCTTCGGATTTATGTCAAGATGAGGACGTATTAGACACTTGGTTTTCTTCTTGGTTATGGCCCATAACCGTATTTGATGGAATCCGAAATCCAGACAACAAAGAGATTTCATACTATTATCCTACACAAGATCTTGTAACAGGTCCTGACATTTTATTCTTCTGGGTAGCACGAATGATCATGTCGGGTTATGAATACCGAAAGGAACCTCCCTTTACTAAAGTTTATCTAACGGGTTTAGTCAGGGATAAAAAAGGAAGAAAAATGTCCAAGCAGTTGGGAAATTCTCCAGATGCTTTAAAACTAATAGAAGAATTTGGAGCTGATGCTGTTCGAGTAGGACTGATGCTAAGTTCAGCAGCAGGGAATGATTTATTGTTTGATGAAAGCCTTTGTCAACAAGGAAAAAACTTTGCAAATAAAATTTGGAATGCTTTTCGTTTGATTCAGGGTTGGGATATTGATGAAAAAAGAAAAGCAGCTCCTGCTTCTGGTGAAGCTTTAGATTGGTACGAAAGTCATTTTCAAAAAACACTAGCATGGGTAGATGAAAATTTTGAAAAGTATCGAATTTCCGATGCTTTAATGTCAATATACAAGTTGGTGTGGGATGATTTCTGTTCTTGGTTGCTCGAACTAGTAAAACCTCCATACGGAGAGTCTATAGATAGCGAGACACATAAACGTGTAATTACGTTGTTTGAAAATAATTTACGCCTTTTGCACCCTTTTATGCCTTTTTTGACGGAAGAGTTATGGCACTTTATTAATGACAGAAAAAAGGGGGAAGCTCTTACCGTATCGGATTGGCCTACCCCTATGAAGCATGATGCTAAAATTATAGAAGACTTTGATTTGGCAAAAGAAATTACGGTCGCTATTCGAAATTTTAGAAAGGAGAAACAACTCTCCTTTAAAGAGGAGATTGAAATTTACGTTACTAAAAATAATGCTTCAATACCCTTTGAGTCGAGTATTAAGAAGTTAAGTAATATTGCTTCAATCTGCTATGATTCGGTTCCAGAAAATACAATTGGAGGAAGTTTTCGTGTAGGCACATATGAATTTTTTGTTCCTACCCAGGCCACAGATGATCCTGAAGGAGAACGAAAAAAGCTTCAAGATGAATTGATCTATATGAAAGGTTTCTTAGCTTCTGTAGAAAAAAAGCTGGCAAATGAACGCTTTGTTGCCAATGCACCAGAAAAAGTAATTGCTATTGAAAGAAAAAAAGTAGCAGATGCAATAGAAAAAATTAGTCTTTTGGAAAAAAGTTTAGCCGCATTTTAGGCCTTATGAGCTAGGGTTTGAACCCCTCCTTTAACCCTATCATTCAACGCAATGTCTAAAGGAGTATCAAGGGGTAAAAACAGATCGACCCGAGAACCAAATTTTATAAATCCTGCATCTGTTCCCTGAACAACTTCTCTTCCTTCTTCAGCATAGTTTACTATTCTTCGTGCTACCGCGCCAGCTATTTGACGATAGAGTATTTCTCCAAAAGTTTTGTTTTTTAAAACGATGGTTGTTCTTTCATTGAGCTCTGATGATTTTGGATGCCAGGCTACTAAATATTTTCCGGGATGGTATTTGCTAAATGTAACTTTGCCACTCATGGGATAGCGGGTAACGTGGACGTTTATTGGAGACATAAATATAGAAACTTGCAAGCGTTGGTCTTTGAAGTATTCCTTTTCAAAAACTTCCTGGATGATAACCACTTTACCATCTACAGGGGCTATAAGGTGATTTTCGTTTATTGGAGTAACTCTTTTAGGGTTTCTAAAGAATTGAAGGACTAAGATTAATTGGATTAAAGCGAATAATTGTAAACCTAACTTTATAATGAATTGGTTTTCAATTTTGTATTCTGCACCTACCGCAATTATTGCTGCAAGTACGAATGAAGTCATGATGATTTGATATCCTTCTTTATGAAACATGGGAAACAAGCATTAAAAATAAATAAATAAATGGCGCAGTATATAGAACACTGTCCATACGATCGTAAAACCCTCCGTGACCTGGAATAAGAAAGCCGCTGTCTTTGACCTTGGCTTGGCGTTTAAATTTTGACTGAATAAGATCCCCTACAGTAGCGGATGCTACTGTAATTAAAGCTAAAACAGGAAAAGTCCAAAAGGGATATTTTGGATGATAAGAAATTAGTAAAAACCCCGCCAAAAGGCAGATTAGACCTCCACCTATTAAACCCTCCCAGGTTTTTTTTGGAGAAATTTCTTCAAACAATAATTTTTTTCCAAGACTTCTACCAAAGAGATAGGCAAAACTATTGTTTACCCAGATCAACAAATACATACTTATTGAAACTCCATTAGTAATTTCTGATCCAAGAGCAGAAGTTGCAATGATTACATATCCAGAAGCTACAATGTAGAAAAGAGTTAACCCGCTTTTTTGAAGTGGTTGCAAAATGATTTTCTTTCGAGCAAACAAAAAATAAGTCAATAAAAGATTGACACTAATGGCGAGACCTATTAAGCTTAGGTGCAAATAAGGATTTAGTTTTTGTTGGTAAAATTGAAAAGCGATTAAACCAAAAAGAATGAAGGGTACAGGACTTTTATATTTTATAAGCTTTTGAAATTCATAGAGTGCAAGACTAGTGAAAAGGAAAATGACAATAATGAAGCTGAGATCAGATGACAAGGCTGAGGAAATGATCAATGTCACATAGAGGAGTCCCGAAATGCTCCTAATAATCAAATCTTTCATAAACCTTAAAAATCTTCCAATAGCAAATATATGTTTTTTGCATTAGTCCGCGCCTCTTGATTTTTTTCTTTGATTGTTAGTGATTTTGTTTTTAAGGTTGTGATATTCGTTGGAATCTTATCTGCGTACTTATTTTTGAGTAGAGACATACCCTGACTAACATCTCTTGTGAGTTGATTTATTTTTGCAGAAACAATGATGGTTTGGGGGAGTTCATTTAACTTGAAGTGATTGATTTGATGGTTACTGAGTAAAATTTTACCTGTATTGCCAATTAAGTATTCGCAATGAATCAGCGCAGCTTCAAAATGATTCAGTTTACCGGAGGTATGAACTATAAATTGCGTTTGAAATAAATCCGAAAGGTTTTTATTTAAACTTACAATTTGGTTAGGTTCCCAATTGTTTTCAAGACAGATTTTATTAAAATTAGAACGGACTAGATCAAAGGAATCATTGTATAAAAAACAACCACCGGAAGAGGTAAAGTTTTTTGCAAAACTTATATCAATAGGCTCTTCTGATTTTGGAAGATAGGGGCTTTTTTCGGACTTCTTTGGGGGCTTTTTACCGAAAAAATTCTTCCATATTCCCATGATTTACCTCATTTAGTTTTCTTTAGTGCTTTAGCTTCCTCTATTTTTTCATTATTTGTCTTAAAAGGTCTTTTTCCTAAGATACTTTCTAAATCATCCTTAAAAATAACTTCTTTTTCTAAAAGACGTTCAGCAAGTTGCTTTAGTTTATCTTTTGAATTTTTCAACAAATCAATAGCACGGTCATATTGTTTTTCAATGATTTTGGAAATTTCTTTATCAATGATTTGAGCAGTTTGCTCAGAATAAGGTTTTGAAAAGTTGTAGTCCGTTTGTCCTGAAGAATCGTAATAGGTAATATTCCCTAAAGTATCGTTTAAGCCGTATATGGATACGATGGCTTTTGCTTGTCTAGTGACTTTTTCAAGATCGCTTAACGCACCGGTAGAAATTTTATTGAAAATAACTTTTTCAGCTGCTCTCCCGCCAAGGGTCGCACATATTTCGTCTAGCATTTGCTCGGTTCTAACGATTTGTCTTTCTTCTGGAAGATACCATGCGGCACCCAGGGATTGTCCTCTTGGGACGATCGTTACTTTTACTAGCGGTGCAGCATGTTCAAGAAGCCAGCTTATAATGGCATGACCTGCCTCGTGATAGGCAATCGTTTCTTTTTCTTCTGGGGTGATTATTTTATTTTTCTTTTCTAAACCTCCCACAATTCGATCAACCGCATCAAGAAAGTCTTGTTTGCCAACAGATTTTTTATTCTTTCGAGCTGCAATTAAAGCAGCTTCATTACATACATTAGCTATATCCGCTCCTGAAAATCCTGGAGTTTGTTTTGCCAGAAAGTCTATGTCCAATGTTTTAGTTGTTTTGAGCGGTTTTAAGTGGACTTTGAAAATCTCCTTACGTTCGTTAAGATCTGGCAAATCAACATAGATTTGGCGGTCAAAACGACCAGCTCTCATTAAAGCTTTATCAAGAACATCAGCGCGGTTAGTAGCTGCAATCACAATCACGTTGGTGTTTGTGCCAAAGCCATCCATTTCAGTTAAAAGTTGATTCAAAGTATTTTCACGTTCATCGTTAGAACCTGTAATATTACTTTTGCCTCTTGCACGTCCGATGGCATCAATTTCATCGATAAAAATAATGGCTGGCGATTTTTCTTTGGCCTGTTTGAAGAGATCGCGAACCCGTGAGGCGCCCACACCGACAAACATTTCTACAAAATCTGAACCTGAAAGCGAGAAAAAGGGCACTTTGGCTTCACCCGCCACGGCTTTAGCCAATAAGGTTTTTCC
>JALRDC010000019.1 GCA_023262245.1 Flavobacteriaceae bacterium | reverse complement strand
CATATAATCACGAACACCACTCATAAAGGCATATTGCATATCGGTGTCGATATTCATTTTTATAACCCCATAACCAATAGCTTCGCGAATTTCCTCAACTGAGCTTCCTGAACCGCCATGGAAAACAAAATCGATATGGTTATGTCCTAAACCGTATTTTTTAGTAATATATTCCTGAGAATTTCTTAAGATTTTCGGAGTTAATTTCACGTTTCCTGGTTTGTAAACTCCATGTACATTTCCAAATGCAGCAGCAACAGTAAATTGTGAACTTATCTTTGATAGTTCCTCAAAAGCATAAGCAACTTCTTCCGGCTGGGTGTATAATTTTGATACGTCCACATCACTATTGTCCACTCCGTCTTCTTCACCGCCAGTAATACCAAGTTCAATTTCTAAAGTCATGTCCATTTTCGACATCCGTGTTAAATAGGTTTTACAGATTTCAATATTTTCTTTTATAGGCTCTTCAGAAAGATCAATCATGTGCGAACTGAATAAAGATTTGCCATGTTGTGCATAAAAGGCTTCACTCGCATCTAAAAGTCCATCAATCCAAGGCAGTAATTTTTTTGCACAATGGTCTGTGTGTAAGATCACACTTGCGCCATAGGCCTCTGCCATTTCGTGAATGTGTTTAGCTCCTGCAATAGCACCTGCTATGGCAGCTTTTTGATTTTCATTTGAAAGCCCTTTTCCAGCATTAAACTGAGCACCCCCATTTGAAAATTGGATGATTACCGGGCTGTTCAATTCCGCGGCTGTTTCAATTACAGCGTTAATTGTATTGCTACCTATTACGTTAACTGCAGGAAGTGCAAATGCTTTTTCTTTTGCGAGTTTAAAAACTTCTTGGACTTGGTTTCCGGTAAGTACACCAGAAGGGATTGTTTTATTCATCAATTTTGGTTTGCTGCAAAAATAAAAACTTATTTGATTTTAGAATGGATAATTAATACCGATGTTGAAAACGGCATTTTTAAAATTGTATTCTGTCCACCAGCGTTGTTCTACAGAAAGTGCAGGATTGTAGGTTTTAAAGCCTGTATCAAAGCGAAAGACAAAAAAATCAAAATCGTATCGGAGCCCAAATCCAGAACCAATGGCTATTTCGGATAGGTCTTCTAATCCATTAAAACGCATACTAGTGTCTTCAATGTCATCCCAAATGTTCCAAACATTCCCAAGATCAATAAAAAATCCTCCTTTTAATGGACCGGCAATAGGAAAACGGTATTCAAGATTGAAGGCTATTTTAAAATTTGCTTCATTAAACTCGTTTATGTTACTACTACTTCCTGGACCTAATTTATAAGCTTTCCATGCTCGGTTGTCGTTTGCCCCTCCCGAAAAATAAGAACGAGAAAAAGGGATATTGCTCGAATTTCCATAGGGGATGGCAATACCCGAAAATGCGTGAAATGCAATGACACGCTCTCTTCCAAAGGGCCAATGTTTAATGAAATCGATTTCTGTCTTTATATATTGGGAAGGACTTACTCCCCCTAGTGTATTTTGACCTGCTTCATTTTGGTTTGCATTAATTCCAGTCAAAAGTTGATTTAGTAGATTCCCTACCCAATCTAATTTCCATCGTAGTTGATAAAAATTTTCATCGAAAATGCTTTCTTGACTGTTTAGATTTAGATTAAAAGAGGAGCCTAAAATTAGATTATTTGCAGTAAGTCGATCAAAACGCTCCTTTACTGTATTTACGGTTTTAAACGCCTGATCTTCGACACTTAAAATGGTTTCGTTATCTAGTACGGCATCAATAAACAAGGAAGCTCCCTCTGGAATTAAAAGATCACCAGCATCATTTACACTGTTGGGATTCGTATTATATTCTTTCGCTATTTGATTTAAGCGATCATAAGAATTTTTATATACATTAAAATAATTGGAAAGATTTCTGTTATTTACAAATTCCAAATCAACCCATTTTATCTGAACTCTTTTTTTGGTGTTGGGTTGCCAGTCAAATTGATAAGTACCTTTAAAAAACTGTTTGTCCAGTCCAATGTTTTCTTGTACACTCGTTCCCAAAATGATCTCTGTTTTGGGAAGCATTTCTGAGGTAACCCAATTTTTTTTAGTCAAGGGAATTAAAAGTTTTGGGAAACTTAATTTTAAGTCTGCACCCAATTCAAATAAATTGAAAAACTGATCGCCGTTTTGAGCGATATCTCTAGAGGCACCCAAAGTACTTTTTAAATTCAATTCTAATAGCTCTGCCCCGCGAAATACATTTCGAATACCCAATCCACCTCCCAGACCGATTCCAAAATCTTGAATATTAGAATGTGATAAATCTAAGTCAAAGCCCAAAGAGAACCGTTCTTTAGGGCTTAAAAAAATTGAGGCTTCAAGCGCATTGTCTTGATTTGGAATTTGATCGTAATTGATGCTAGGATATTTGAAATTTTTTAGATTGGTAAAATATCGGTAGGTTAAATTTCGATTTTCATCGCTATAAAAACGATCCTTTTTTATTGCAATCCCTGCAGTAATAGCACTAGGGCGATATTTTAATTTTCCTTTGCTGTAGAGGGTTAAACTGTCTAAACTCAATGAATCTGTATACTGAGATAAGTTGTTTTGAAAGTCAAGGTTATCAATATATACGGAGACATTTTGGATTTTATATTGCTTGTAAGGGATTTTGACCAAACTATCATTTATCCGCTGTTGAATATCTTCTATTTTGATGTTAACGGGTATTCTTAAATCCTTACCAGTGCTGTCAATGGCTGCGGTAAATTGAATGCTGTTTTGCTGGAAATTGAATACACCTTTATTTCGAAAAAGTAAGAAAAGACGCTCGCGTTCCTCTTCGAATTTATTGATTTCAAATGGATTTCCTTCTTTGATGATTTGATCGGCAATATTTTGATCATACAAACGGGCTAGTTCAGGAGATTCAATTGTGGCTGTAATAGAATCAATTAAATATTTTTTATAGGGCTGAATTAAGTACTTTAATGATAGTCTATCCTCATTTATAGGTTGAGATTCTGTAGTGACTTCCACATCGTAATACCCTAAATTTTTATAATACTGAACAATTCTTTTTTTTGATTTATCAAGATTCAAGCTGTCCAATACCGCTGGCGGCTTTCCCGTTTTTCTTAACCAGTTGTTGAATTTTTCACCATAGTCTGCTAGGGCGTTTATTTGTTTATTAGAAATCCACTTTTCTAAACGTTTTTTACGTTTGGTTTTTTTGTTGAGCCAAAGATCAAATTGACCTTTTGGATTCGGATGAGCTGTTTCATAAAGAAAGCGTGCCAGTGAAATTCCTAAAAACTTTTTGTCTGAGGGGGTAGTTATAATAAGATTTACCGGATCGTTTTTTAGCAAGCGATTCTCTTCATAAACTTCATTTTTATCAATGATGGGTTTCTGGTTTTTAAAAGCTTTGGTACCAGAACATCCTCCTAAAGTAAGGGAGGTAATACTTAGAATGATTAATTTTGTAAGGAGGCGATACACTAAACTTGATTATAACCTCAAAAATAAGTCATTTTTATGGTCAGTAAGAGTCAACGTAAACAAATCATCCAATTAAAACAGAAAAAATATCGATCTGCAGCAGGTTTGTTTGTAGCTGAAGGAGCAAAAGTGGTTGAAGAATTTCTTTCAGCGGGGTGGCCTTGTGAGCATCTATTTGCCATAGGGGAGCACGTTCACCCTAAAGCCATAGTTGTAAATGCGGCCATGATGAAACAAATTACGCATTTTAAAAATCCCAGCCCTGTATTAGGAGTTTTTAAAATTTTAAAAAAGCAAATATCTGAAAAGGAAGAAATCACAATTGCTGTAGATGGTGTCAATGATCCCGGCAATTTAGGAACGATCATTAGGTTATGTGATTGGTTTGGGGTAGGTGAATTGATTTGTAGTTCCAAAACGGTTGATTGTTTTAATTCTAAAGTTGTTCAAGCGACTATGGGGTCTTTAGTTCGAGTACAATGCCGCTATGAAACTGATTTTACTTCTTATTTGGAGTCTTTAGGAAAACCAATTTATGGAGCCGATGTAAAAGGGGATTCGATTTATCAGTCTTCACTTGCTTCAAAAGCAACCTACATTTTTGGAAGCGAATCTCATGGATTATCAAAAGAAGTGGAAGACATCTTGACCAATAAAATTTCGATTCCGAACTTTAGAGGAACAAGAGGTGCAGAAAGTTTGAATGTAGCTACAACAGCAGCAATTTTTTTAAGCGAACTCTTTAGAGGTTCCTAATTACTCAAATGTAATAATTAGAGAGACTCCCCGACTAAACATATTTAGGATGTTTCCGGTCCAGGGACTTCCTTCTGCAGCGTCGGGGATTAATTCATTTTGGAAGGAAAAAGCACCACGAAGAGAGGGAGAAAATTTGAAATAATACAAATAAAATTCAAAACCCAAGCCCAGTTCATAATTTAAATTTTGTGAAGTTGTCCTAAAGACGTTGCTGGCATTATCATCAGAATTTTTTTCATTGCTAGAAAGATTAAAATCTGTAGAAAAACCAACCAGAACAAAAGGCCTGAAATTATTAATTCTTTTAGCATTTATTTTGACATAAAGAGGGAGGTGGATATAGGTTGATTTAATTTCTCTTATTTGATCAGATTCTTTTTCAAATTCCGGGAATTCAGGGTAGTTTAGCTCTCTTTGATTGTAATACAGTCCAGGTTCAAAGCGTAAGTTAAAATAATCATTGATCCTCAAATCTCCAATAAGTCCAACGTTAAATCCCTTTTTTTGAATAACAGCAATATCCTTATACATTAGTTCTTTGTAATAGGGATCGATATACTCAAATTTAAAATCGTATTGATTCAAACCTAAAAAATAACCGTAATGGACGGTACGTTTATCAAAGTTGGGTAAATTTATGATGCGTTCACGTACAGTGGGATATTGTGCATTGATGCCATTTACCATTAAGCAAATAAGCAAAATCTGAAAGAAAGATTTTATATCAAGGTTTTTTTGCAAAATAAATTGAAGAAACCCCTAAGGTTTGCGGGAAGTCTTCTACTAGTATAAACCCATTTTTTATTAAAATATTGTTGAAGGCTTCTCCACAGGGAAATACAGCGGCAGATTCAGATAAATATTGATAAGCAGAGCGATCTTTAGAAAAGATTTTACCAACCATGGGCATGATGTTTTGGGTGTAAAGACTATAAAATCCTTTCAAAAAAATGTTTTTAGGAACAGCAGTTTCTAAAATGACCAAAGTTCCCTTTGGCTTTAAAACCCTAAGTATTTCTTGTAATCCTTTGTCAAGTTGTTCAAAATTGCGAACACCAAATGCGATCGTTACTGCATCAAAATACGCATCATCAAACTGTAAGGCTTCAGAATCACCTAATTGCATGTCGATACGTTCATGAAGCTTTTTTTCAGCTACTTTTTGTTTCCCAATAGCTAACATGCCCGGTGAAATATCCAACCCAATAATTTTTTTGGTATCCAGCCGGGCAAGTTCAATTGCCAAATCGCCAGTACCTGTAGCAATGTCCAAGATGTTATCGTGTTTGTGTTTTTTAATTAATTGAACGACTCTTTTTCTCCATAAAACGTCAATTCCCAGCGTGATAATTCTATTAAGGATATCATAACTTTTAGAAATCCCATTAAACATTTTGGTGACTTGCTTTTTTTTCGTTTCGGGATTGTTTTGATCGGGTTTTATCATCTTTTTCATAGAAGCGGTAAAGATAGTGATTTGGGATGCATGTTTTCTAGGTTTTTGAGTAAGGAAGATGAATATTCGTATATTTGAACCGTATTTCGACACATACTTATGAAAATAATTATAGCAGGGGGGGGTGAAGTAGGATTTCATTTGGCTAAACTCCTTTCGTATGAGTCGCTCGATATTACACTGATCGATACTGATAAAGAGCGTTTGCATTATGCAGAATCTCATTTAGACATTCGTGCGCTTCGTGGGGATGCCATGTCGCTGTCGCTGATGAATGAAGCTCAAGTATCTAATTCTGATCTATTTATTGCCGTAACTGCAGAAGAATCAATTAACATTACAATCTGTGCACTAGCAAAACAGTTGGGAAGTAAAAGAACGATTGCTCGAATATCCAATATAGAACTAATTAAAGCTCAAGATTCAATAAGTTTTCAAAATATTGGGGTAGATGAACTAATTTCTCCGGAAGAATTAGCCGCTGTAGAAATTCAACAATTATTAGATCAGTCTGCTTTTTCAAACAGTTATGAATTTGAAGAAGGAGCTCTTACACTTATTGGGACGCGTTTAGAAGAAGAGGTTCCCTTTGTGGGAAAAACAGTGAAACAAGCCGCCTCAATTTTTCCTGATGTACACTTTATGCCTGTCGCCATTCAGAGAAAAGGAACCCAACAAACTTTAGTTCCCCGCGGGGACACTTCTTTTGAAGTGGGAGATACAGTTTTTTTCATTACTCTAAAGGAAGGAGTAGAGGAATTGTACAAGCTTACTGGTAAAACAAAAGCCTCAATCAAAAATGTCATGATTCTAGGGGGTGGAAGAATAGGGTATAATACCGCACGAGAATTATGTAAAAAAAAGTTTAATGTTACACTTGTCGAAAAAGACAAAACCAAAGCATTTGAAATTGCGGATTTACTTCCTAATGCATTAGTAATTAACGGAGATGGGCGCAATGCTGATTTACTTGAAGAGGAGAATATAAGTTCTATGGACGCTTTCATCTCAGTTACAGAGAACTCAGAAACGAATATCATGAGTTGCCTAATGGCACACACCAAAAAGGTGAAAAAGACAATCGCTTTGGTTGAGAATATGGATTATTTTCAATTATCACATTCGATAGGAATTGATACGTTAATCAACAAAAAATTACTTACCGCCAATACTATTTTTAGATACGTGCGCCGTGGGGAAGTTGTAGATATGACTACATTAAATAATTTAAATGTAGAAATATTAGAATTTGTAGTCAATGCTAATTCAGAGGTTGCCAATTATAAAATTAAAGACATTGATTTTCCTCGTACAGCAATCATAGGAGGAGTAATCAAAGACAGAAAGGGATTCATTGCTCTGGGGGATTATACAATCCTACCTGGAGATCGAATTGTTGTTTGTTGTTTGCCCAGATCCCTGAAGCGTATTGAACGCCTATTTTTATAAGTAGTCTATGCATTCTTTTAATTATAAAATAGTAATCTTTTTGATGGGCGTATTATTGCTTTTTAATGGTGGATTAATGCTTTTTTCCTCTTTAATAAGTTTCTTATATGCCGATGGGATTACTTTTGAAATTACGCTATCCGCTTTTCTGGTTTTATCTTTTGGAACATTAATGATGTTGTTCGGAAGACAATACCACAAACAAATTCAAAAACGAGAAGGGTATTTAATTGTTAGTTTAGGATGGATTTTAATGGCTATTTCTGGGACTACACCTTATCTGTTATCAGGAGCAATACCCAGTTTTACGGCGAGTTTTTTTGAAACCATGTCAGGTTATACTACCACAGGAGCAACTATTTTAAATGATATTGAATCCATGCCGGAAGGAATATTATTTTGGCGAAGTACAACTCACTGGATAGGAGGAATGGGAATTATTGTTTTAGCTATTGCAATTCTTCCATTTTTAGGAATTGGAGGGATTCAACTTTTTAGTGCCGAAGCTCCGGGTCCGGCTGGGGATAAATTGCATCCGCGAATTACGGATACAGCCAAACGATTATGGTTAATTTATGTATCCTATACAGTAATAGAAACCCTGTTATTATATCTAGCGGGAATGACATTTTTTGACGCAATAAACCATGCTATGAGTACTTTATCTACGGGAGGATTTTCAACTAAAAACAGCAGCATTGCTTTTTGGAATGACCAGCCTTTAATCCAGTATGTCATTATCTTTTTTATGTTTTTGTCTGGGACGAACTTTGTCTTAAGTTATTTTGCTTTTACAAAGCGATTTCAAAAAATTCTGGCAGATGATGAATTTAGACTTTACATCCGTTTTATTGGTTTTTTTACCCTACTAGTAGTAAGCATAATTTTATTGAATCAGCACGCCCAAGGCCTTTTTTCTATTAAAGGGGTCGAATCTACTTTTAGGAGTGCTGCATTTCAAGTCGTTTCCATAATTACAACCACAGGCTTTGTGACAGCGGACTTTACTCAATGGACTCCATTAATTACAATAGTTTTCTTTGGGTTGATGTTTTTAGGAGGCTCATCAGGTTCAACAGCTGGGGGAGTTAAGGTTGTTCGTCATATGCTGATGATTAAAAGCGGATTTTTAGAGTTTAAAAGAGCATTACATCCCAATGCAATTATCCAAGCACGCTACAATGATAAAATTGTCAGCGATACCATATCCTATAATATTTTAGGTTTCTTCATCTTGTATTTGTTGAGTTTTATCATAGGAGCGGTAGGGTTTAGTGGATTAGGAATGGACTTTGAATCTGCTATAGGACTTGCCGCATCTACTTTAGGAAATGTAGGTCCCGCCCTTGGGTCTTTTGGTCCTGTTGATACGTATGCTGCTCTTCCTCCTAACGGTCAGCTTTGGGCTAGTTTTTTAATGCTGCTAGGTAGATTGGAGCTCTTTACGGTATTGATTTTATTTACCCCTTTCTTTTGGAAAAGAAACTAGTAGTCATATTTGTCTTTCCAACGGAGTTTTAAAAAATTTCGAATGTTTTCTTCTTTAGGACTACCTCCTGGTTCGTAGAATTTTGACCCCTGCAATTCATCGGGTAAGAATTCTTGTATAGCAAATTGATTGGGAAAATCATGTGCGTATTTATACCCTGATCCATAACCCATTTCTTTCATTAGTTTGGTCGGAGCGTTTCTTAAATGCAAGGGCACTTGAAGGTTTCCAGTATCTTTAACTTTCGCAAGAGCCGCATCTATAGCTTTATAGGATGCATTACTTTTTGGTGAAGTAGCTAAATAAACGGCACATTGACTCAAGATAATTCGACTTTCAGGATAACCAATTGTAGAAACAGCTTGAAAAGTATTGTTGGCCATAACAAAAGCCGTTGGATTAGCGTTTCCAATATCTTCGCTTGAAAGAATGAGCATTCTTCGGGCAATAAATTTGACATCTTCACCACCTTCAATCATTCGAGCAAGCCAGTAAACGGCACCATTGGGATCGCTTCCGCGAATGGACTTTATAAATGCGGAAACAATATCATAATGTTGTTCTCCAGTTTTATCGTATAAAACGGTGTTTTTTTGAACTAATTTCATGACCATTTCGTTGGTAATTTCAACTTCGTGCGTTA
>JALRDC010000102.1 GCA_023262245.1 Flavobacteriaceae bacterium | reverse complement strand
TAAAAAAGGGATGTCCTTGACTTCTCTGACTTCCGATTTATTCACATTGATCAGATCGCAATAGGAACGATACACAGAATTTTTCTCAAATTGATAGTAAAAAAGTGCAAGTGCATGTTCGTTAAAATCTGAATCACTTTTGATACGATCAAAGTGAAGTAAGGAAGATCTCATGGGGTAAAATTAGCCAAAATACTTCTGATGTTTGCCTATTACCCCTTAGTTTTCCTCGCCTACCATCTTCAGTTTTGAGCTACCTATGCTCTTCAATTCTTAATTATTAATATTAAGATAACATGGATTACTTCAAGAATATGTTAATTTTATTTTTTTAAAGGAAATGAATAAGGAAGACATTAAAATTCTTTTGGTTGACGATGAACCGGATATTCTTGAGATACTGCGTTTTAACTTAGAAAAAGTCGGGTATCAGATCAAGACCGCCTCCAATGGGCTAGACGCCCTTAAAGTAGCTGAAAAATTTCTCCCTCATCTCATTGTTTTAGACGTTATGATGCCCGGTCTAGACGGCATTGAAACCTGTGAAAGACTCCGGCAGGACGAGCGGTTTCAGGAAACTGTTATCATGTTTTTGACTGCTCGAGGAGAGGACTATTCGTATGTTGCTGCATTTGATGCAGGGGCCGATGATTATATAACCAAACCCGTTAAACCTAAAGTATTGGTGTCAAAAGTCAAAGGATTGCTTCGAAGATTGAAAAAAAGAGAAGTTACCGACATGCAATTGGAGTTTAAAAATTTAGTGATCGACCGCGAGGAGTATAAGGTAACCTTAAAAGGCAAAGAACTGTTGATGCCCAGAAAAGAATTTGAATTACTCTATTTACTCGCCTCAAAACCAGAAAAGGTATTTAAGCGAGAAAAAATTATGGAAAAAATCTGGGGGAGTGATGTAGTGGTTGGAGATCGAACCATTGATGTCCATATAAGAAAACTCCGAGAAAAAATTGGGGATCGATTTTTTAAAACGGTAAAAGGGGTAGGGTATAAGTTTATTCAACCCGAAAAATAATCGTGTGGAGAGACTCAAGTTTAAAAAAGCAAGTTTTATTTCAGCTTTGCTCATTGCACTTGCTGTGCTGGTTATACAGCTAATTTTCTTGTATGCTTCAGCGCTCGAATTTTCTCAATTTGTCACCTTATTTGTGCTGGAGTTTTTTGTCATACTTGTACTGGCTTACGTACTCCTTTCCTTTAGTTTTGAACGGTTTTTAATTGCACGAGTAAGGGAACTCTATCAAAGCCTTATTCCAACCACTTCTTACAGTTCATCGGTGGGACAATCAGAAGATATTGACCTACTGACTACCAGTCTTAAAAAACTCAGTTCCGATCAAAATTTAGAAATTGAACTTTTGAAAAAGGAGCAAGATTACAGGAGAGAATTTATTGGAAATTTAGCTCATGAATTAAAAACCCCACTGTTTACGGTTCAAGGCTATGTGTTGACCTTACTCGATGGAGTGGAGGATAAAAAAATTGTCAAAAAGTATTTAAAGCAAACCTCCAAGGGGGTAGAACGACTCGTGTACATCATCAAAGATTTGGATTTGATTACCCAGTTTGAATCGGGCATGGCAACCCTAAATCAAACCTCTTTTGATATTATAGCCACCATACAAAATGTTTTTGAACTGCTTGAAATGCAAGCCTCAGTAAGCAAGAGTGTAATAAAATTTGATAAGGTTTATGCTAAACCCATTATGGTGATTGCTGATGAAGAACGCATCCATCAAGTACTGACAAATTTAATTGTAAATTCCTTGAAGTACGGGGTAGAACGGGGAGTTACAGAGGTAAGTTTAGAAGAGTTGAAAGAGGGTAAACTCATGATACGTATAGCAGATAATGGAGAAGGCATAGAAGAAGAGCACCTGCCTCGACTTTTTGAGCGCTTTTATCGAGTGGATAAAACTAGAAATAGAAATCAGGGCGGATCGGGCTTAGGGCTTGCCATTGTCAAGCATATCATAGAAGCTCACGGGGAAAAAATTATTGTGGAGAGTGAAGCCAAGGTAGGCTCGGAATTTTCCTTTTCCCTCACTTTAGATAAAAATTAATTCCATCCTGGGATTCTAATTCCCTATTTTTATCAAAAAAATAGACCCCGTGGGAAGTAAGAATAAATTAAAACGTTTTCGGGAGAATGAAACCTTTAGCAATGTGATTCAGCCAGAGCGTAGTGCCTTAACCTCCTCTCAATTTAATCTTAAAGGTAAATGGAAAACGGATTATTTTAAAAATGATCGTCCCATTGTTTTGGAATTGGGGTGTGGTAAAGGCGAATACACCGTACATCTTGCGGAAAACAACCCCAAAAAAAATTATATAGGGATTGATATAAAAGGAGCTCGTTTTTGGAGAGGAGCGAAAACAGCACTAGAAAAAGGACTGGATAATGTAGCTTTTTTGAGAATACAAATTGAGCTTATAACTTCCTGTTTTGCTGAACATGAAGTGGATGAAATTTGGATCACCTTTCCGGATCCACAAATCAAATACAAAAGAAGTAAACATCGGTTGACCCATCCGGAATTTCTGAAAATGTATAAAGAGATCCTCAAGCAGGAAGGGGTAATTCATCTTAAGACGGACAGTGAATTTTTATTTGGCTACACCCTGGGGATGGTAGCCAATCGAGGCGAAATTCTGTACGCCCATCATGACATTTACCACAACAGCACCGCTCCTGAGGTGGCGACTGGAGTTCAGACCTTTTATGAGAATCAGTTTTTAGATCAAGGGAAAGCGATAACCTATATGCAATTCAAACTCTAACATGCCCACAGACCCCTCTTTTTTTTTAAAAGTATACGAATTGGTTCGACAAATTCCTGAAGGTAAAGTAACTTCCTATGGCGCCATAGCAAGCTATTTAGGCTCTCCTCAAAGCTCACGTATGGTGGGGTGGGCAATGAACGCTTCCCATTCACATCCTGAGGTACCAGCGCATCGTGTGGTAAATCGAAATGGGGTGCTTACGGGTAAGCATCATTTTGGGGGAGGAACCCTGATGCAACAACTTTTAGAAAATGAAGG
>JALRDC010000128.1 GCA_023262245.1 Flavobacteriaceae bacterium | reverse complement strand
TGTAATTTTTATCGAACACAAAGACGAAGGAATTATCAAAATATCCTTTAGATCTCAGGGTAATTTTTCAGTAAATGAATTTGCAAGAGCTCATTTTGAGGGTGGTGGTCACGACAATGCTGCCGGGGGTAAATCAAATGATAGCTTAGAAACAACCATTGAGCGATTTAAATCACTACTCCCTCAGTATTTAGAAAAATTAAATCAATAAGTTAAAAACTACTAGAATTCCTAGAATTAATTTAACTTTCCACTTTTAAAATTCAAACTATAAACAATACGTACCAATGAAAAAACTATTAGGATTTTTTGCTTTAGTTGCACTTCTAATCCAAAGTTGTAACACCAGCCCTAGAGCTGACTTAGGAGATGGAATTTTTGCTAAGATCGATACCGATTTAGGAGCGATGATTCTCAAATTAGAATATGAAAAAACACCTGTTACAACAGCAAATTTTGTGAGCCTTGCTGAAGGAACCAATCAATTTGTAGATGAACAATACAAAGGGAAATCATTCTATGATTCCATTTTGTTTCACCGTGTCATCAAAGATTTTATGATTCAAACTGGTGATCCTCAAGGAACAGGTATGGGTGGCCCAGGGTACCGTTTTAAAGATGAATTTGACGAAACCTTATCTCATAATGACAAAGGTATTTTATCTATGGCCAATGCAGGTCCCGGAACTAATGGATCTCAATTTTTTATCACTCACACGCCAACTCCTTATTTAGATGGTAGACATTCTGTTTTTGGAAAAGTAGTAGAAGGTCTCAATGTGGTTGATTCTATTGCCAATGTTGCTACTGAGTCAGATCGTCCTGTTGAAGATCTTTACATCAAGCATATCGACATTTACAGAAATGGTGCTGCTGCAAACTCTTTCGATGCCAATAAGATTATGGCGGATTACTTTGAAGAAGAAAAACAAGCTCAAGCTAATTACGAAGCTAAAACTTCTGATTGGGCTAAAGAGGCTGAAGCTCAAAAGGCTGAAGCTATGCGTACTGATTCTGGATTAGGGGTATACGTTTTGAAAGAAGGAAACGGAGAAAAAATCAAAAATGGAGATATGGTCAATGTATCCTATGCAGGTTATTTTGAATCTGGAGCCCTCTTCGATTCCAATATTGAAAACATTTCAATGGAACACGGTAAGTTTAGTGCCAACAGAAAAAATGCTGGAGGTTACAGCCCAATCCCTATGGAATGTAGTATGGAAGCTAATTTAATCACAGGATTTAAAGAAGGTTTACTCCTTATGGAGATCGGTCAAAAAGTGAGACTATTCATTCCTCCACACTTAGGATGGGGAGAAAATGGAGCAGGTAACGTCATTCCTCCAAACGCTTCTGTCATCTTTGATGTTGAAGTGGTATCAAGAGTTAAAGAATAATCGTTCTTTTTTACAATATCAAAAGCCTCCTATTTGGAGGCTTTTTTTATAGCCTTATTTTTTTGAATCAGAACTTCTATTATCTTTATAGTTCTAACTTTAAAAAAACCTTCATATGAAACTCAACAAACTCTTGGTTTGTCTGGTTTTTAGTAGTTTCGGTATGGTATCCGCACAGGAGTACTTTCCCAAACACGATGGTGTCAAAGTAAAAAACAACAACTTTTACGCCTTTACCAATGCTACTATTCACACCAGTCCTTCACAAACACTACAAAACGCAACTCTTTTAGTTCATGACGGTAGAGTTGTAAGTGTAGGAACATCTGTTCAAATACCTGCTAATTCAGTTGTTAAAGACCTTAGCGGAAAACACATTTATCCATCATTTATAGATGCATACAGTAATTTTGGTGCTAAAAAACCCAAAAGAGCCTCTTCCAACGGAAGATCAGCTCAGTACGAACCTTCGAGAGAAGGCTTCTATTGGAATGATCATATCATGAGTGATCAAAATACCATAGAAGGATTTTCATTCTCTAAAAAGGATGCTGAAAAATTACTTCAATCAGGATTTGGAGTAGTCAACAGCTTTGTTTCAGATGGTATTGTCAGAGGTACAGGAACCTTGGTTTCCTTAAACTTAGATGCATCCAATAGCGTACGTGTACTCTCAAATAAATCTGCTCAGTACTTTTCTCTTTCAAAATCAATAAC
>JALRDC010000062.1 GCA_023262245.1 Flavobacteriaceae bacterium | reverse complement strand
GATTGAGCACTATACCAATCGAGCTTACGACTCTTTAGATCAAATAGCTGTCGATTCTCAAAATAAGCAAGAACTTAAATCATTAGCTTTTTATTTGATGAATAGGAGTATCTAGTTTAAATAATTGAATACTAGATTATTATTAATAATATTTTCGTAATAACGAAAAATTAATTTAACGATAACGAAAATTATAATGCAATATTTTTTAATTTTGTTGAATCAATAGCTAAAGATGAAGAGCAGTCACGAAAATTATATTAAAACAGTTTATCACTTAAGTCCTTCGGATACTTTTTTGGTGTCTACCTCAGCTATTGCTGAGACCCTTAGAATTAGTAAGTCTTCATCTACTGAACTCGTTCAAGAATTGGCATTGTTAGGCTTTATCGATTACCATCGATACCAAGGAGTCCGATTGACTTCAAAAGGAAAACAAAAGGCATTGCAAATCATACGTTCTCATAGACTTTGGGAGGTGTTCTTAGTAGACAAACTAGGATTTAACTGGGACGAGGTTCACGATTTAGCAGAAGAGCTCGAACACATTCGATCGGATCATTTCATCGACCGATTAGACGATTTTCTCGGAAATCCAACAGAAGACCCACATGGAGATCCTATTCCTTCCAAATCGGGTAAATTTAGTAAGAGTTCCAAAATCAAATTAACGGAATTTAAAGTTGGTGAAAAGGGTATTCTCAGTAGAGTTACCGATGATTCTGACTCGTTTTTGAAATACTTAGACAAATACGGAATTAAAATGGGAGTCCATATTGAGGTGTGTTCAATTGAGCCCTATGACAATTCTATAGAGGTTCAAATAAACAATGAACTCAAGCTATTATCTGAGAAGATGGCTGAACATTTGAAATTGATCAAAATTGAATAAAAAGGAACTGTATTTCTGTAATGAAATAAGTTGATAGTTCCTGTGTTAGTAGGATTTAACAATCGAATACTCATAGATATGAATGATATAATTGCATATTTCGAATCAATTGACCCCATTTTGGCAGCATTTTATGCAACCTTATTTACCTGGGGGCTCACCGCTCTTGGTGCTGCACTAGTTTTTTTCTTTAAGACTATGAATCGAGCAGTATTAGATGGGATGTTAGGGTTTACAGGAGGAGTGATGATTGCAGCGAGTTTTTGGTCTTTATTAGCCCCTGGAATTGAAATGAGTAAAGGCGAAGGATTTGTAAAAGTGATTCCTGCTGCAGTAGGGTTTCTATTTGGAGCCTTGTTTTTGTTTGCATTAGACAAGGTGTTGCCTCATATTCATCTCAATTTCAAAGAATCTGAAAAAGAAGGAATCAAAACACCATGGCATCGTACTACCTTACTAACCTTAGCGATTACACTTCACAATATTCCAGAGGGACTGGCAGTTGGGGTCTTATTTGGAGGTGTTGCTGCCGGTTTTGAAGGTGCAAGTATTGGAGGAGCAGTAGCTTTGGCCTTAGGAATTGGATTGCAAAATTTCCCTGAAGGATTTGCAGTAGCGATGCCACTCAGAAGACTGGGACTAAGCCGAACTAAGAGTTTTTTATATGGCCAGGCTTCGGCTCTTGTAGAGCCAATTGCTGCTGTACTTGGAGCATGGTTAGTATTAACCTTTGAGCCAATTTTACCCTATGCACTCTCTTTCGCTGCTGGAGCGATGATTTTTGTGGTGGTAGAAGAAGTAGTACCTGAAACCCAACAAGATAAATACACTGACATTGCAACTCTTGGTTTAATACTTGGATTTGTCGTAATGATGAGTTTAGACGTGGCCTTAGGATGATGAAAAAACAGTTTTTAGCATTTGTTTTTTTTGGTTTGGGGGTTCAATTAGCCTTCAGTCAACACCATCTTGAAGTTCAAATTAATGGAGTCAATTCTTTAGAAGGAACAATAGCAATAGCACTTTATACGGAAGAGGAGAACTTTTTAAATTTTGATAAAGCCTATCGTTTTTACAAAATTCCAGTAAATGAAAGTCATACTTGTGTATTCCGTGAATTAGAAGCGGGTTTTTATGCTATAGCTGCATTTTACGATCAAAATTCAAATGATCAACTAGACACTAACCTTATCGGAATCCCAAAAGAGGCTCTAGGGACTTCTGGTAATCCTAAGAATAAATTTGGCCCACCTCGATTTAAAAATTGTAAAATTTATTTAAATTCAGATCAGACCGTTCAAATAGAGCTCAAAAAGCTATTTGACAAATAGTCCTATTGAATTTTAAACTCTCTGAGTAGATCATTGGGTTCTAAAATGGAATAACCATCCCAAAAGTGGGGATCAAAAGCGTCGAGTCTTGTCTTAGTAACCTTATAAATAGGTTTGAAATTTTCATAGTCTACTCTGCTAATCGGACTCTTGTCCATGAGCATGTATTCCTTAGTCTCAACATTAGAAAGGCGAATGTGAAACTCAAAACTCACTTCGTTTTGCTTTCGATTCCAAGAACCTGTTTTGCGTTTTTCGATGAGCTTTAAAGGTCGCTTTATAGAAGCTAAATTTCCTCTGCTTTCTTGTAGAAACACCAAATCATAGGATCCGTAAGAATTTTTTCTAAAGACTTGAGTTCCGTGAGCTAAGTAATCTTTAAACTTAAAACCAAAAAGTGAAAATGATTTTAAGTTTGAGGTGTTTTCATAGTTGATCATTTCAACGGCTGCATCTGCTGCATTGATCATCATTTTTCCCTTAAATGTTCCGTTTCTTTTAGGGGTAAAAGATAGCGTGTATATATATTCTTCTCCTCTTAGCTTTAAGTCGACGATTTCAAATTCATAACGCTGTGATTTTTCAAAGACATCGATAAATGAATCTTCGTTATAAAAGAGTTCGCTTGAAATCCTTTCGATAATTTGAGCTCTATTTCTGGCGTAACTCTTGCGTTCTTTTTGAAGTTGTAACTCTGTTTTTAATGGGGGTTTTACTGAATCAGTCTTTGTTTCTAGAGTAAAATCATCTGTTTCTAATTTAGCGCTAAATATTCCGGACTTCAATTTAAAATAAGAACCTAAAGAGGTCTTTTTTTGGAGTAACAATCCCATCTTACGCTCAATGATGTCAGAATCTACTGTATTGTTTTCATCTCTTAGTACCGATCCTTTGATCACTTCCACTTTGTTTTTGCCCTCTTGTGGAGTGCCGTAAAAATCAAAAAGGGTTTCTACGAAGTAGTTTGATTTAGTCGGCATACTCGCCTTGAGTTCATCAATCAGTTTTTCATTAATTTCACTATAGGTTGATTTGAGGAGATTCATTTGAAAATCTTCGATCGAATCATAGGTGGACTCTCTTAAAAAGATTCGTTTTTTTTCTAGATTATAGGCGTAATTTTTTTCAAAAGAAGCCTTTACTTTCTCGATTAATTCTTCTGGATTGTATTGATTGTTTACAAGGATGACTTCATCTAATTCGATAGGATTAGGAATCATATATATACTGTCTACTAACTTTTTTATCGGGAGCTTGAGATCAATGTATCCCATCACCTGAAACAAGATGCTATCGTTTGTGTTAAAAGGCTGGGGGCTTAATCTAAACTGCCCTTGTTCATTGGCAATAGAGTAGGCGTTGAAGCTGCTAACGGTTGCAAAAGGAATGGATTTTTTTGTTGTTTTATCAACAATGACTCCCTTTACTTCTTGAGCGTATACATTTTGAATCAGCAGAACTAAAAAAATACATATTCCTGTCCTAAATCTCATTAAATCAATCTTTTTAAATAGTTTCCATATTCACTGCTCCCCATTCGATCAATGCTTTTTTGTAAAACTTCTTTTGAAATATACCCTTTGGTATATGCTATTTCTTCTAAGCAGGCTATTTTTGTTCCACTCGATTGTTCCATTTCTTTCACAAAGTCATGAGCTAAGGTAAAACTTGTCGGTGTTCCTGCATCCATCCACACTACATCATCAGAAAGTATGCCAACTGATAGGTTTCCGGACTCTAAATAGACTTGGTGAATGGAAGTAATTTCTTTTTCACCTCTTTCAGATGGTTGAATTTTTTGGGCGATCGCAACAACTGAGGCGTCGTAAATATAGAGTCCTGGAATGGCGTAATTGGATTTGGGAATAGCTGGTTTTTCTTCGATGCTTTCAGCATTTCCTTCAAGGTCAAAACTCACTACTCCATAACGAGTAGGATTGGATACTTCTAGTGCAAATATGGAAGGCTTTTTCAAATCGATTTGTGTTTTAAACAGTTCTTGAAACTGTTTGCCATAAAAGATGTTGTCGCCTAAAATTAAGCAAACCCGATCTGATCCAATAAAGGAAGCACCTATGGTAAAAGCCTCGGCTATTCCCTTTGGTTCTTCCTGTACAGCATAGGAAAAATGGCATCCCAAAAGGGAACCATCTCCCAAGAGATTTTTGAAAGCATCGGCATCTTTTTCAGTAGTGATGATTAATAGATCGCGAATACCCGCATCCATTAAGGTTGCAATTGGATAGTAGATCATGGGCTTGTCGTAAACAGGAATGAGTTGCTTACTCACCGACAATGTTGCTGGATACAATCTCGATCCCGTACCTCCTGCTAAGACAATTCCCTTCATGAGTTTTCGATATAATCGATTAAACTTTTTTTGGCAGACCATCCCAAGCGTTCCGTTTTTTCAGTGATGACTTCAGCATTCATCCTATTTCCAGGGCGTTCGGGTAAGAATTGAATCTCGCCACCAAACAATTGAGCGATTTCAATAATGGAATAGGCTTCTGGAGATCCAATTCCAAAATCGTCTCCATTTCCTTGTTCTCCAACAAGAACTAAGCCATCGATAATATCGTCTATATGAGTGAAATTGCGCTTTTGAGTACCTGGTTTCACTACCGTAAGCGCTTCGCCATTTTTTATTTTTTCTTTAAACAGCGCAATAAGGGTTGCGTATTTTCCTGTGGAAATTTCTCTGGGTCCATAGACGTTATAGAAGTAAACTACCGCATAGGAAACTCCAAACCAAGTTCCGTAATTCTTAACGAGTTCGGTGTTGGAAGCCTTGGTCCAGGCATAGGGACTTTGACTTCTTCCGAGTCCTCCATCTCCAAACTTTGTGCTAGAACCAGCGTAAATGAGCTTGGCTCCAGTCTTTCTGCAAAATTGCAGCACAGCAAAAATACCCTCTTTGTTAAAACTCCAGACCTTCTCAATATCTTCAAAACTCTGTTCCACTCGAGAGTATTCTCCTAGGTGATAAACATAATCAGGAGTAAAAGGGATTAATTGTTCAATATCTGAGGTGCTTCCTTTAATGTATTCAACACCATCAATATGATTGTCCTCGCTTCCAGTAAAGTAATTATCTAAGGAGTATACCTTATAGGAGCCACTCTTTTGAAGTCGCTCACAAAGATGTGAGCCAACAAAGCCTGCTCCTCCTGTTACTACTGCTATTTTTTTAGTTTTTTCCATTAGTGTATGTCGCTAAAATACCACATTTTTTCTTTTTACTTCAGAATCGATTTTTTTATCTTTATAAGAATAACTATAACTCACATGCCCTATCTTTTAGATTTCATACAATTCTTTGAAAAAATTCATCTTTTGTCAGATGAATCCAAGGAATTTCTTCGCAACAAGGTTCAAGTAAAAAGTTTACCAAAAGGGGAATTAGTTGTCGAAAAGGGACAGGTGATGGAGATGGTCTTTTAAATGGAGTTGAGGGTGGATTGGATACGGATCAAGACGGTTTACTCAATTTCCTAGATTCAGATGATGACGGGGATGGATTGGAAACTTCGTTGGAAAATCCAGATTCCAATAATGATGGATCCGATATCGATTCATTTGATGCTGATAATGATGGAATTAAAGATTATTTAGATCCAAATAATTACAGTACAGGAATTGATCCTTCCAAAGAACTAGAGGTTTACAATGCCCTTTCACCTAATGGCGATGGTTATAACGATGTCTTTACCATCAGAAACATTGAACTCTATCCAGAAAATGAACTAACCATATTCAACCGTTGGGGTAAAGAAATTTATAAGACCGAAGCATATGGACAATACGATCGTTATTTTAAAGGATACGGTCCATCTGGAAAAACAGTCCCTGTTGGAACTTATTTCTACATCCTTAAGGTGAAGATCAATGGTAGCGATAAAGTGTATAAGGGACATCTATATATTAATAGGTAAAGTACCTTATTGCTATAAAAATTAAATTGATAATTTTAGATCGTAATTATTTAGGAATTCTTAATGATTAAAAGAGTACTCATTATAGCGTTTATTTTGGTTTCTGATTGGGCCGTTGCTCAACAGGAAGGGATGTTTTCTCAATACATGTACAACCCTGCAGCAATCAACACAGCCTATACTGGTACCAGAGATGAAAACGTCTTGTT
>JALRDC010000040.1 GCA_023262245.1 Flavobacteriaceae bacterium | reverse complement strand
TCTAGCTTTGGGTCACTCAAAAATCTCTATAGCTTCCACTTAGAAAGGCATTAGCCTCCTCTTCTTTAAATCGAGCCTTAGCATTATCCCAGTGAAGGGTTTTGTTTGGAAAACGTCCAGCAATTACCCCTAGGAGAATGGTTTCCGTTAAGCGCGATGCATAAGAGAAAGGTGCTGAGACCTTATCTTTCCCAAGACAAGCGTCAACAAATTGATGATAATGCTTTGGAGCATCTCTTTCGTAGTTGTTTTCTGTATTTCCGAGAGTGTCGTTTGGATCGTATTTTTTAATATCAATTTCTTGATATTTCCCATCAACAATATGCCTTGGGCGCTCCATAAAATGAGGTAATAACAACTTTCCCTTTTCACCAATGAACATGGCTCCCTGAAGTGGGAGTTTATCTCGATTAGGTAATTTTAAATCTTTATTGTTGGCTGGTGCTCCAGGACCATCTGACCAAATCCAAGTTAGCGTTTCCGCAGTAAATTGCGTCCCTGGAAAGGTGTAGGTTACCTTATTGTTTTCAGGAAAACCAAAACCATTGGGTTTTCGGCACTTATTCTTGATAGTCAGAGGCACGTCAAGAGCTAATGCATTGTAGGGTGTATCAAAAATATGTACGCCCATATCGCCTAATGTTCCGCATCCGTAATCAACTAACTTTCTCCAATTTCCAGGATGGTAAATTTTCTCTTTATAGGGGCGTTCTGGAGAGGTTCCTAACCAGAGATTCCAATCTAAGTGATTTGGGATGGCATCCTGACCTTGCGGAGCAGGGCCATCATAACCCCAATTTTTAGGAGACCAGGCATGCACTGTATGGACTTTTCCAATGATCCCAGACTGAATAAGAAGCGTAGCTAGTTTATAATCATAAAAAGAATGTACTTGGATCCCCATTTGAGTGATTAGATTTTTTTCTTTAGCCAGTTTACCCATTGCTCTTGCCTCGGACACAAAATGTGTAAGAGGCTTTTGACAATAAACTGGTTTGTTCATTTCCATAGCCAATAAAGAGGCAGGCGCATGCGTGTGGTCCGGCGTAGATACAATTACTGCATCAAAGTGCTCGGACATTTCTTTTAACATCACCCGGTAATCTTTAAAAGTTTTAGCTTGTGGGTGTAATTTTTTTGCTGCGGTAAGTTTTTCAGAATCAACATCGCAAAGCGCTACGACGTCTACTAATGGGTGGGAAGCTATAGACCCTAGGTCAGCTCCTCCCATTCCCCCAACACCAATATGGGCGGTTCTTAAACGTTCTCTTTTGGATGAAAAACCCAAAAGTGAGGTGGGCAATAATGCTGTGGAGGCCAAGGTGGCAGTGGTTTTTAAAAATTCCCTTTTTTTCATAATCCTGCTTTTAGTTTATTTTCAATTCAGTGCTATTATTTAAACCCTACTTAACTAAAATTAGTTAAACTTAAAGGGTTAATGTTTTTGATAAGATAACACGAAAACTAGTTAATAAGATTAAAATTCACAAACATTGTGCAAAGAATTTTAATTTTTGATAAGAGTTATAAAAAAATTAATTAAATTTATGGGATTGAACCCTAAATCTTTATATTTGTTAATTAAATATACATTAATATGAAACTTATAAAATCTACCTTTCTGCTCGCTGCATTTTTTAGTTTTATCTTGGAAACTAATGCTCAATCTAGCGAAAATCCATGGGCAATTGCCGTGGGTGCAGATTTAATTAACCTACAAGGTGATAATGTTGATTCTGGACTTAATTTTGGTGCCCCTGCACTAAGTTTATCTCGTTACATTGGTGCCGGATTTTCTGTTGGTGGCCAAATTGCTTTCAACAATATCGCCGAAGACAATGGTGATAAATCATATTCTTCGTTAGACGGAGTAATCAAATACAACTTATCTGAAGGAAATATCCTCCCCTATTTATTTGCTGGATATGGATTCTCAAAGTTTTCTGATGGTGTTGAAAAAGAAGGCTTTTTTCCCTCTACAGAGACAAACCGTACAGTACTTGGAGGAATTGGAGTGAATTTTTTCCTCGATGATAACTTTGCCATAAATGTTAGCACCTCCTATCGTGATAATATTGAAGGAGAAAATTACAATCACCTTCAGCACATCATCGGTTTAAGTTACAATTTTGGAGCTGGGGATGCTGATAAAGATGGCGTCTCTGACCAAAAAGACGAATGCCCAGACGTGCCTGGTTTAAAAGAATTCAACGGATGTCCTGACACTGACGGTGATGGAATTCCTGATACAAAAGATCGCTGTCCCGAAGAGGCTGGTCCTGAAGAACTTCAAGGATGTCCAGATTCAGATGGTGATGGTGTACCCAATATCGATGACGCTTGCCCAAACCAAGCCGGTTCTGCTGAAATGAATGGCTGTCCAGATAGTGACGGTGACGGTGTTGCAGATAATGACGACCGTTGTCCTAACGAAGCTGGTGATGCTGCTAACGGAGGTTGTCCTTGGACAGACTCAGATGGTGATGGTGTTTACGATAAAGACGATAATTGCCCTAACGAAAAAGGAAGTGCTTCCAACAACGGTTGCCCTGATGTTGAAGAGCCAACGGAATTAATTAACTTCATCAATAATGATGAAAACAGAATTTTATTCCAAGCTAGTAGTAGCAGGCTTGATAATGTTGATAAAGCGATCATTGATAATTTGAAAACTTTACTTGATCAATATCCAAATGCCTCTATAACAATAGAAGGTCATGCGTCAAGTGACGGAAGCGAATCTTACAACCAAACACTCTCGGAAAAACGTGCCGCAGCAGTAAAATCTTATCTGGTTGAAAAAGGTGTTGCTGAAGGTCGACTCAAAACCGTTGGCTATGGTGAGACAAAACCAATAAGTAATAATAATAACGCTACTGGAAGAGCAAACAACAGACGTGTAAACATCAACCGTAGTGCTCAAGTAAAAGTTAACTAAAATAGTTTGCAACTTATTAAAAAGCCTCCACTGCTGGGGGCTTTTTTTATAAAATTTGTTTTAAATAATTCAATATAGATATGAAAAAAATTATTCTCCTAGGTTTCTTATTAATCTCATTAGTAGCATTAGCTCAAAAAAGAGAGATTCCAATTGACACCATAGTAGTCACTAATCATAGCACCACTATCAAAGGAAAAACGATTAATTATCAAGCACAAACAGGAACACAGCCCGTATGGGATACAGACGGAAATCCCATTGCAACATTATTCTATACATTTTATCGTAGAACGGATGTCAAAAATGGAAGTCAGCGTCCCTTGATTTTTTCATTTAATGGAGGACCTGGCTCCGCTTCTGTATGGATGCATTTGGCCTACACAGGTCCAAAAATCTTAAAAATTGACGATGAAGGTTATCCAATTCAGCCCTATGGATACAAAAGTAATCCCAATTCTATCTTAGATGTTGCTGATATTGTCTTCATTAATCCCGTTAACACTGCCTATTCAAGAATTCTTGAAGTAAATGGAGAAAAAACTGATGGAAAACAATTTTTTGGAATCAATGAGGACGTCCAGTACCTTGCAGATTGGCTTAACACTTTTGTCAGCAGAAAACAACGCTGGGAATCCCCTAAGTATCTTATTGGGGAGAGTTATGGAGGAACCCGTGTAATGGGTCTTTCCGCTGCTCTCCAAGAACGTCAATGGATGTATCTAAACGGTGTTATCATGGTCTCTCCTGCTGATTATAAAGTCATTCGTATAGGAGGACCTGTTTCATCCGCATTGAATTTACCCTATTACGCTGCGGCTGCATGGTTTCACAATAAATTAAATCCAGACCTACAGCAAAAGGATTTAACTGACATGCTTCCAGAAGTAGAATCTTTTACTGTGGACGAACTTATTCCTGCCTTAACCAAAGGAGGATTCATTTCAGATGAAGAACGCACAAACATTGCTGTTAAAATGTCAAAATATTCTGGATTATCACAAACCGCAATCCTCCAAAATAATTTGGACGTACCCAATTATTTTTTCTGGAAAGAATTGCTGCGTGAGGAAGGAAAAACTATTGGGAGACTTGATTCGCGTTATTTAGGAATTGATCGAAAAGAGGTGGGAATGCGTCCAGATTATAGCGCAGAATTAACCTCATGGCTACACTCTTTTACTCCTGCCATTAACCATTACATCCAAAAAGAATTAAAATTTAAAACGGATATAAAGTATAATATGTTTGGACCTGTAAGGCCTTGGAATAATGATAATGACAATACTCGAGAAGACCTAAGAAGGGCTATGGCTGAAAATCCTTACCTCAAAGTACTTTTCCAATCAGGATATTATGATGGAGCTACTACCTATTTTAACGCAAAGTACACGATGT
>JALRDC010000026.1 GCA_023262245.1 Flavobacteriaceae bacterium | reverse complement strand
CTGCTTTTAATTCTTCCACTCCAATGTTGTTCACCAAAGTGGTAACAGCTCACTAGAACAAAACTAAGTAGGGCAAACTGAGGGAGATAAAAAAACAAGAGGATCCCTAAAAAAACGACTCCTATATATAACCCAAAAGATTTCATTCGATCCGATTGGTCAGATTGACTTGTTTTTCGCGCTATTATTTTTAAATCATTCGCTCCATGTAATATCCCAAAAGTTAAAATTCCCAAAATCGCTATAGCATCTTGCAACCAAAATGGGCCAAAAACACAAAAAATTACTGCAATAGCACTCAGCACTAAAAATTTAAAAAAATATTTTTTACCTGAAAATGAGTGAGTTAGCGATTTCAATTGAAAATAATTTGATTTAAATAGTAAGTAAGTTTAATTTTTTCTAAATTTATCTAAACAAAAACAAATAATTGATTTAATCATGGAAAAAATTCTAAGCTTAATGACTGTGGCTCCAGCGATGGCCACTGACGACTACGTAGGGTTTACATTCTTCGTAGGATGTATGGCGATGATGGCAGCATCAGCGTTTTTCTTTCTTTCAATGAACTCATTTGACAACAAATGGAAAACTTCTATTTTGGTGTCAGGTTTAATTACGTTCATTGCAGCAGTACACTACTGGTACATGCGAGACTATTGGGCAACCAATATGACCTCACCTACATTCTTTAGATATGTAGACTGGGTGCTTACCGTACCATTAATGTGTGTTGAATTTTATTTAATCCTTAAAGCGGCAGGAGCTACGAAACAATTGATGTGGAAAATGATTTTCGCTTCAATAGTTATGTTAGTGACTGGATACTTTGGAGAAGCTGTTTATACTTCGGGATCAGGTCCTGCAGTTTGGGGACTTGTTTCAGGTATTGCTTACTTCTGGATTGTTTATGAAATTTGGATGGGTGGAGCTGCAAAACTAGCTGCTTCTGCAGGTGGTGCGGTTCAATCTGCTCACAAAACACTTTGCTGGTTTGTTCTTGTAGGTTGGGCAATTTATCCTATTGGATACATGGCTGGAACTGAAGGATGGTACAGCGGAATTTTTGGCGGTCTTCCTATGGATGTTGTTTACAATATCGGGGATGCAATCAACAAGATTGGATTTGGTTTGGTTGTTTACAACCTTGCAGTTCAATCAAAATAATTCCTTTATAGGAAAAAAATGCTTTGAAAAAGATTAAAATCGCTCCTCGGAGCGATTTTTTTTTACATACTATTCGGTACCTCAATTCCCAGAAGTCCAGAAGCATTTGAAATAACCTCTGCAACTTTCTTTGACAGTGCAATTCTAAAGTTTTTCTGTTCAACTTCCTTACTTCCTAGGACAGTTACATTCTGATAAAAAGTATTATAGCTTTTTACCAAGTCATATAAGTAATTAGCTATTATAGCGGGACTGTATTGCGCTGCTGCTAAACTTACGGTTTCTGGATACCGGCCCAAATGTTTAATCAGCTCGCGCTCTTTTGCTTCAAGATTGATTCCAAAATCTATTGCAGTAATTTTTGTAGTTGCACGTTGTATTAGAGTTTTAATTCTCGCATGAGTATATTGGATAAAGGGACCTGTATTTCCGTTAAAATCAATGGAAGCTTCAGGATCAAATAGAATCCTTTTTTTAGGATCTACTTTAAGTATAAAATATTTTAAAGCACCTAACGCTATTATTCGATATAAATCCTTCCGATCTTTTGGTGTCAAATCTTCTAATTTTCCTACTGATTCAGAAATGGTTTTTGCCTGTACTGTCATTGATTGCATCAAGTCATCAGCATCTACAACAGTTCCTTCCCTGCTTTTCATCTTCCCGCTGGGTAAGTCTACCATGCCATAACTCAAATGGTACAATGCTTGTGCCCAGTCAAATCCTAATTTTTGAAGGATTAGAAATAATACTTTAAAGTGGTAATCTTGTTCATTACCCACTGTATAGACCATTCCGTTTAACCGAGGTTCGTCTTGAACACGCTTTAGTGCGGTGCCTAAGTCTTGGGTCATATAAACGGAAGTACCGTCGGCACGTAAAAGAAGTTTTTCATCTAGGCCGTCGTTAGTTAGATCAACCCAAACTGAGCCGTCATCTTTTTTATAAAAGATTTTTTTGGCGAGCCCTTTATCGATGATTTCTTTTCCAAGCAAATAGGTTTCACTCTCATAATAATACGAGTCAAATGCAACTCCTAAGTTTTTATAGGTATCTTCAAATCCTTCATATACCCATTGGTTCATAAGTTGCCAAAGGGATCTTACTTCTTGATTACCAGACTCCCACAGGCGAAGCATTTCTTGAGCTTCAATAATTAAAGGGGCTTTTTGTTTAGCTTCTTCTTCTTCCATTCCTTCTGAAACAAGGACGGCTATTTCTTTCTTATAAGCGGCATCAAAAATTACGTAGTATTTTCCCACTAACTGATCTCCTTTTATTCCAGCTTGTTCTGGGGTTTCACCTGCACCAAATCTTTTCCAAGCTACCATGGATTTACAAATATGAATTCCACGATCGTTTATGATCTGTGTTTTTATAACCCGATTTCCGTTAGCCTCTAAAATTTTAGAAACTGAATACCCTAAAACATTATTTCGAATGTGACCTAAATGAAGGGGTTTATTGGTATTTGGTGATGAGAATTCAACCATAATGGTTGCTGCATCTTTACTAGGGGACAGATGTCCATAATTGGGTGTTTCAAAAATGGATTGAAACTGTTTTAAATAAAAAGCATCGCTCAAACTCAAGTTTAAAAATCCTTTAACTACATTAAAAGCGATAATGCTTTCATCATTTTGTACTAAATGATTCCCAATAGATTCAGCCAATTGTTCCGGGCTCCTCTTGATTTCTCTAAGTAAAGGAAAAACTAATAGAGTAATATCCCCTTCAAATTCTTTTCTTGTAGTTTGAAATTCTAAAGTACTGATTTCCACTTGAAATTCTGATCCCAAAAAGCTTTTGATGGGAGCATCAAAATGATGGTTGTAATCTATGTGCATAGGTCAATTTGGCGACAAAGATAATTATTATGAATTGATTATGCCTACCTAGTTTTAAGGCTTATCTTTATAGAAAATGCTATTAAATATCTCATATAACGATCCGACCCAAAAAAAAAGGATAGACGAAGCTGTAGGGAAGCCTTTTTCGCTTCAAAAACGTTGGGAACTTGGAGGAATTGGTTCTCAGAAACTAATGATCAGCACTGCATCAATTGACATCCATAATCTTTTGATTTTAGATCACAATCTTAACAGTTGCAATATTGAACTCCGCCCTTCAGGGATCATTGTTAGATTTAGAAGCTTGCTTGAAACTTATGGCCTTATAATTCCCTATTTCAAGTTAAAGATATACAAAGGCAAAGCGCAAGAGTATTCTATTTACATGGATCATCACTTTATTAAAGTGATGGCTGATAAGGAAGGAATCCATAAATTTTTCAAAAAAATAAATGATCAGAAAATTCTGAATGCTCCCCCTTTCTTAGAAGATTTATAGTTTTTAAATGCTCCTGTGTTTTGAGCCTGTATAAATCTGACGGGGTCTGCCTATGGGTTCGTTATTCCTTCTCATTTCAGACCACTGAGCGATCCAACCAGGAAGTCTTCCTAAAGCAAACATTACTGTAAACATTTCTGTGGGTATTCCCAAAGCACGATATATGATCCCAGAATAAAAATCTACGTTGGGGTATAATTTACGATCAATGAAATAGGGGTCATTAAGAGTCTCTTTTTCAAGTCCCTTAGCAATTTCCAATACGGGGTCATTAACTCCTAATTCATTTAAAACTTCATCCGCCGCTTTTTTTATGATTCGAGCTCTAGGGTCAAAGTTTTTGTAAACACGGTGTCCAAAGCCCATCAATCGGAATGGATCGTTTTTATCTTTAGCTTTAGCCATATACTTTTTGGTATCCCCCCCATCTGCTTTAATGGCTTCTAACATTTCAATAACTGCTTGATTAGCTCCTCCATGAAGGGGTCCCCAAAGAGCAGAAATACCCGCAGATACTGAGGCAAATAATCCTGCATGTGATGAGCCAACTATTCGAACCGTTGAAGTAGAACAATTTTGTTCGTGATCAGCGTGAAGTATCAATAGTTTATTCAATGCATTAACTACAACGGGACTAGGTTCATAATCTTGATGAGGTAGTTTAAACATCATGTGTGCTATATTTTCTACATAAGAAAGAGAAGTATTTGCGTAATTCAATGGTAAGCCTTTAACTTTTCTGTGTGTCCAAGAGGCCAGAATAGGAAATTTAGCCATCAGCATGATAATGGCTTCTCTCATGTCTTCTTCAGATTCAATATCTACAGAGGTCGGATTAAACGCTATCAGCCCCGATGTAAGAGAAGAAAGCACTCCCATTGGGTGTGCGGACTTTGGAAAACTCTTTAAAATCGACTTTAAATCTTCATCTACCAAAGAATCTTTTCTTATTTCTGAATTCATAAGATCTAATTCTTTTGCAGTGGGCATATCCCCAAAAATCAACAAGAAAGCGACCTCTAAAAAACTCGCTTTATCACATAAATCTTCTATTGAATAACCTCGATAGCGTAAGATCCCTTCTTCTCCATTAAGAAAAGTTATGGCGCTTTTACAAGAGCCCGTATTTTTGTATCCAGGATCGTAAGTAATCAAGCCTGTCTCAGCGCGCAATGTCTTGATGTCAATTCCTTTTTCATCTTCGCTACCTTCTATTAAAGGAAACTCATAATTTTTGTCTTTATATGTTAGTTTAACTGTTTCACTCATAAGTTCTCTTTTTTTAGGAATTTGGAAGGGTTTCTATTCTATAGGTGCTTAAATGCTTTTTCCTTAGGGAAAAACGCCAGTTCACCCAGTTCTTCCTCTATTCTTAAAAGCTGATTGTATTTAGCCATTCTGTCACTTCGTGAAGCAGAGCCTGTTTTTATTTGCCCTGTATTTAAAGCTACTGCTAAATCAGCTATTGTATTGTCTTCTGTTTCTCCGGAACGATGAGACATGACCGAAGTATACCCAGCTCTGTGTGCCATTTCAACTGCGGCAATAGTTTCTGACAAGGTTCCAATTTGATTTACTTTTATTAAAATCGAATTTGCAATCCCTTTTTCAATTCCCTTTTCAAGACGTTCTACATTAGTTACAAAAAGGTCGTCTCCTACTAGTTGAACTTTGTCTCCAGCTTTTTCAGTTAAATATTTCCATCCTTCCCAATCGTTTTCATCCATTCCGTCTTCAATAGAAATGATAGGGTATTTATTCGCTAATTCTGCCAGGTAAGTGGCTTGTTCTTCTGAATTTCGCTTAACTCCCTTATCACCTTCAAATAGGGTGTAGTCGTAAACACCCTTTTCAA
>JALRDC010000134.1 GCA_023262245.1 Flavobacteriaceae bacterium | reverse complement strand
AAATCACTTTTTGAAAGTGAACAACGCGTTTCTAATACTAAAATCCCTACGGCTATTGTTCGCCTTGGAGGGTTGATAGGTCCCGACAGAAATCCTGTCTATCAATTACAAAATAAAATTATTTCAAACCCAAAAGGAAGGATCAATTTTGTACATCAAAACGATGCAATACATGCTATTGGAAAATTGATAGAAGAACCCGAACTAAACAGTGTTTTTAACTTAGTATGCCCACATCACCCCCTCAGAGAAGACTACTATCTTCATTGGTCAAAGAAACTGAAACTTCCCACTCCAAAGTTTGCTCAGGAAAAAGCTCACGTTCGTATTGTTCAGGGTAACAAAATAACCGAAAAGACTTCATTCAATTATACTGTAAATAACCTGTTAATATAATATCTACTCCTGACTCCTAATTTATTACTGTATTAATTAAATTGAGGGTAATAAATTAACTATGTCTAAGAGAGGCCAGCGCATCGCATTAATGGAAAAACTCCTGACGCATCTTAAGAACTCAAAACTTGAGTATTTAAAGGCTGCGGATCAAGCGAATGCGTCTGAGGAAAAGCGTTTTTTTAATAAACAAGCCTTGTTACGTAATCGGTTTTTTCAAGAAGTTTTAAGTGAATTACAAACCTTGGGATTAACTTATGACGATCTTATAATTAGTCGATTTAATTTTGATCAATTGTTAATATCTTCCATTGACACCTTAAAAGCTACTGCTTTAGAAAAATGTTTGCAGGCAGATCAGATGCTGATAGCGTTGTATGGGGAATTTTTCGAATCACTAAATGAAAATGAAAAATTTCTACTCCATGTAGAAACCCTAGAAACAGCTGTAAGTAAAAATCAATCTTTAGTAATGGATTACTCCATTAAAAAAGACCTCCCTTCTAATTTTTAGGCACTGTTGCTGAATCAGAAACTACTGTTGCGGTTTCCTGTTTGAAAATAATCATCCGATCTATTAGAGCGTTATAATTTTTGTAAAGGTTTTGAAGAGCGGGAACTAAAGAATCATTCTTATAATGACGCGTAAAATAATTTGCTTTTTGACTTTGCATATAAACAACTTTTAATCGACTTCTTACTTGTGGCGTTTCAAAACCACCTGGGATGGGTTTATCTAATATGTTTTTTATTCGTGATGAAAGTGCCAAAATATTTACCTCTACTTTTCGCAAATCTAAAGATTTGAGTCGTTCCATGGATTCGTATAAACTTTGAAAATGTTCCCATTCTTCAAGTCCACTCTCTTTAAGTAGGGTGTCGGGATATGCAACTAATTCAAATTCCCCTTTTAAAGGAGTCCCTAAATTATTGTCTCCTTCTACAGCTGAAGCATTTGGATCCGGTAAATTGTTTTTTTCTGCGCAAGCTATTAAAAACAGTGAACTAAAAACAATAAAGCGCATTAGTGATGACATGGGTAGTAATTTAAATTCCTAAGGAATTAATTTTTAACAAAAGTATGGTGAAAAATAGAAACTGGAGAATAAATAAATGAAAAGGAAAAGGGCCCTCTATTTTGATTTTAATCTTGTGAAAAAGAATTTGAAGCGGGAGTGCGACTACCGCCCAGCCGGCATAATTGTGAAAAGAGGCCAATCCTGTTTCAAAGGACCAAAAGCCCAATACAGGTGCAACGGGTTCAATAACCAAATCCAGAAAAAGCATTAAACCCACACCCAAAAGAGTTTTTTTCCATAGGGGTTCTAGAAAAGATTGAGCAATAAATCCTGTAATAAAAATGAGAATACACCAGTTAATTCCAATCATGAATGGAACCTCCAAAAATTTGCTTCCTAAAGCATCCCCATAAGAGTACGTTCCAAAAATAAAACCATAATGAACCCCAATAATTTCTGCCAACATTCCTGAAGAAAAACAAAAAACAACTAAAAAAAGTGATTTTTTGCTCCACTCGGTATTGATCATTAACAAGATAAAACTCAACATTAGGTTTAAGGGAGTGGCCTTGATAAACCAGGAGGCATCACTATAAATGATCCCTATGATCCCCGAAACATGGAATAACCAAATTAATCCTATAGAAATATGTTGTTTAGACAAAAGGGTTTTTAGATTCATACAGATGCTTTGGGAATGAGATCATCGACAATTTTTGCAGAAAGCAAACAAAGAGGTATTCCTCCTCCTGGATGTACACTTCCGCCACAAAAATATAAGTTTTTAATACGTTTTGAAAAATTTGGGTGGCGCAAAAATGCAGCCATCGGATCGTTACTTGAAGCACCGTAAAGTGCCCCCATATAGGATTGCGTTTTTTCCTCAATACTTGGAGGAGTCAACACTTCTTCGCATACGATTTTCGATGCCAAGGGCACTTGCAACCTTTTTGATAATTTTTCTATGATTGAAACTCGAAGACGCTCCACGATTTGATCCCAATTTTGACCGTGATTTGCGGGAGTATTGATCATTACAAACCAATTTTCACACCCTTCAGGAGCATCATTAGGGACGTCTTTAGATGTTATGTTTACATAAATTGTTGGGTCTTCAGAAACCGTTTGACCTTTAAATATTGATTCAAATTCTCTTTCGTAATCTTTAGAAAAAAAGATGTTGTGTAAATCCAACTCTGGAAAATGGTGTTCAATTCCCCAATAAAATATCACCGCTGAACTAGAACGTTCCTGTTGAAGTCTTCTTTTGGGTTGTTTGGCAAACGGCAATAATTTTTTGTAGGTATGAAACACGTCCATATTGGAGACAATCAAATCCGCTTTAATGAACTCTTTTTTCGTCCGGATCCCTACTACTTTATTTTCTTTTGTTACAATTTCTTCTACCCTTGTTTGAAAGTTAAATGTTACTCCTAAACGTGAGGCTAAGCCAAAGAGTGCTTCCGTGATAGAAACCATTCCTTTTTTTGGTACAAAAGTCCCAAATGTACTTTCTAGATGCTGTATGAGGGTCATGATCCCAGAAGTTTGGTAGGGATCAGAGCCGTTATAGGTTGCATAACGATCAAACAACTGTATCAAATGTGGTGAGTTAAAGGCTTCCTTATTGGCCTGATGCAATGATTTTTGAAGTTCCAAAGTTTGCAATTGGCACAACGCTTTTAGGGTGTCTTTTGAAAGGTATGTTTTTAATTTATGAAGGGATTGCTCAAGAAACAAAGATGCTGTGAGTTCATACTTCTTTTGGGCTTTTTTTAAGTATTGATCGATATTTTTTTTGGGTTCATTAAAAACAGCCTCTGCTTCATTTAAAAATTTTTCTCGATCCGCATAAGCAGTGAATGTACTTCCGTCTTGCCAAAAGTAATTACAAGCAATTGCTTTTTTAGAATATTCAAAATGCTCCTCGGTAGTTTCTCCAGCAAGTTCAAAAAGCTCTGATACAAAGTGAGGCATGGTAAACAACGAAGGGCCCGCATCAAATCGATAGCCTTTTAAATTAAAGGCCGAAAGCTTTCCTCCGGGATAAGAATTGTTTTCATAAACTTGAACACAATATCCCTTTAAAGCTAGTCGAATACTTGAGGCTAACCCTGCAATTCCAGCTCCAACCACAATGGCGTTTTTCATGAGTTTAAGATTTTTGTGGTATCTGAAAGTAAATAAAACCGAGAAAACAAATCTTCCTTATACCATTTCATTTGACGGGTTTTTTTTACGATGGTGGCGTGCGCTTTATCTTTATAAGCAAATGTATTTACTGCTTCAAAATTTTCCCAAATACTGACGGTTGCTTGTTGAATAAAAGGCCATTCTCCTATTCCTTTAAAATAGTGCACCCCTACTGCCTTCTCAATTGCCTTGCTTGCAGCCGGCACAGCTTTCCAGAAGGAAATTAATCGATTCCATCGCAAAGTAGCCCGAGTAATGACGACAGCTTTTTGGCTTCCTTCTATGGAACCCTCTTTTTGAGAATCAAAAGGATTTATTCCGCTCCAAAGACCATGACTTTTTAATGGATTCATAATTAATTCCCGTTGTGATGCTGCTTTTTGTTGATACTTTAAAAAGACAGGATGTTTTTGAAAACAGTTTTTATAAGAGGCTAAATTATCCCATACCCCAAGAAAAGCATAGGTAGAAAAATCAGGTTTTAGACTAAAGCCGTCTCCCCCGCCCGTACCTAAAAACTTAAAAAAATGTAAGCCTGATATATTTTTTAATTGCCTGGGCGCTAAGCCCATTTGTTTGAACGCCCAAAATTTATTGGATTTAAAAGAAAAAAAAGTGAGGGTAATCACTTGTTGCATCTACCTGGGAATAATGTTTGGCTTATTTACTAAGGTAGTTGTTTTTTAGGTAAATGAAAGAAAAAACGTCTCTGATTAGGATTTTAGAATTTGACTAATGGAAGTAATCAACAGAGACGTTTTGAAACCAAATTGAATTTAAACTTGTT
>JALRDC010000113.1 GCA_023262245.1 Flavobacteriaceae bacterium | reverse complement strand
CAGAAGACTGGCGCTACCAAGATGGTACTTCCCTGAAAGGGGAGGTTGTTTTACCCAATGGGAAACAGGTCAATAGCGACGTCTTTCAAGAACCTGTTTCCGATGAATACTATTTTATAGTGCCCGATAAATGCACTGAGTGCAAAGGTTTTCATGAAGAACCCCAGTGTGCCGCTGTTTGTCCTGTTGATTGTTGTGTTCCCGATCAAGAGCATGTAGAGTCCGAAGAAACCTTACTAGGGAAACAACGGTTTATGCACCCAGATAGTTAAGGACAACTGGACTTTTCCAGTTTACTAACTCAATCTTATTTTCTGTAATTTTTTCTTTACATCCCTTGCTATTGAAATAAATAGCTTCTTCAGCTCGCCAAGAAGCGCCAAAATTTGGATGATTTATAGTGATCTGTTCCATCTCTGCACTGGCATTGGCAGGATGAATTAACATTATTGACAGGCCTGAAGGAAGTGTTTCAAAAACACGATCATAATAGGCACTCAATCCTTCTCCTTCATATTCTTTGTATGAGGCCATAAAGATAGATTCCAAACAACCTTCAGCAGGAAGTTCAAAACATTCAGGATCTTCACCAGTATAGGCAATAAGCTTTTTGCTCAAAAGCACAGGAAGTTTAAACTCCTTTCCTAGTTGTTGATAAAGTTCCAATAAATCTTGACGTAAGCCCAAAGTATACATATGAGAGTCTAAATGTGTAGGGCGAAGTCCCATCTCTAAGGCAGTTTGAATTTGTTTTTTAAGTTCCAAATAAACTTCATTTATTGAAGCATGATCCCTGATAGCTTCTCTTTTCGGATAAAAGTAACCCCTAGAATCAACAAGAGAGGGAATTTTATTTGCTGCTAAACACGGTTTAAAGGGATAGGTTTTCCACTCCCCAGTTAAGGTTAAGTGTATACCGTAATCCAAGCTTGGATTTTTGAGACAAAATTGAGTCATCTCATAAAACCACGGACAAGGAACCATCAAACTCGTAGAAGTGATACTGCCACTAAGCATTCCCGATTGAGTTGCTTGATTTTCAGACCATGACATGCCCGCATCATCAGCATGGATCATCAAATATTTTTTTTCAGACATGACAAAGGTTTCTTATTGAAAGAATAAAATTAAAAGGAAGAAAAAAAAGAAAGCTTATTTTTGCAAAAAATATTTTATGAAAGCCGGAATTGTAGGCCTGCCTAATGTAGGAAAATCCACACTCTTTAATTGCTTGTCCAATGCTAAAGCGCAAAGTGCAAACTTCCCATTCTGCACCATAGAGCCTAATATAGGTGTGGTGAATGTTCCAGACCCCCGCTTGGAAAAATTAGAAACTTTGGTCAAACCCGAGCGTGTTCTTCCTGCTACTGTTGAAATTGTTGATATAGCAGGTCTAGTTAAAGGAGCCAGTAAAGGAGAGGGGTTAGGGAATCAATTCCTTGCCAACATTAGAGAAACAGATGCTATTTTACACGTTTTAAGGTGTTTCGACGATGATAATATTGTGCACGTTGATGGCTCGGTAAATCCTATTCGAGATAAAGAGACCATCGATATTGAACTACAGCTAAAAGACCTAGAAACGGTAGAAAAGAAACTGGAAAAGGTCCAAAGAGCAGCACGAACAGGAAATAAAGAGGCTGTAAAAGAAAAAGAGGTGTTAGATCGACTAAAATCAAGCCTTGAGGCATCGACAAACGTTCGCTCCATAGCTTTTAAAGAGAGTGAACGTGAAGAATTCATCAAACCCTTACAATTGATAACCGACAAACCCGTACTCTATGTGTGCAATGTCAACGAGCAGGCTGCTAAAGATGGAAATGCTTATGTGGAAAAGGTAAAAGAAGCCATCGCTCATGAACAAGCGGGATTGTTGGTTTTAGCTGTAAGCATTGAAGCAGACATAAACGAACTGGAGAGTTTTGAAGAAAGACAACTTTTCTTAGATGATTTAGGCCTGGAAGAAGCTGGAGCCGCAAAATTAATTCGAAGCGCATACAACTTACTTAACCAGCAAACTTATTTTACAGCGGGTGAGAAAGAAGTACGAGCTTGGACCATTCCTATAGGAGCTTCAGCTCCTCAAGCAGCTGGGGTCATTCATACCGACTTTGAAAAAGGATTTATTCGCGCAGAAGTCATAAGTTATGATGACTTAGCCCAATACGGCACTGAAGCCAAAGTTAAAGAGGCGGGTAGAATGCGAGTAGAGGGAAAGGAATACATTGTTCAAGATGGTGATGTTATGCATTTCCGTTTTAACGTATAAGACATCCTATTAATAGTGAATCCTAAGGCAAGAACTCATCTTTATGTAATTTTCTTTTCGGTCCTACTATCGATTTACTTGGATTATATTGGTTTAAAATGGGGGTTCTACATAACAAAACCTCTAACCACTCTTTTTATCATAGCGTTTCCTTTACGATTTCCAAATAAAGAGCTCAAACGCTATACAAATACAATCACAATAGGTCTATTGTTTTGTTTAATTGGGGATGTTTTTTTGTTAAAAGAAGCCTATTTTGTTTTTGGCTTATTAGCCTTTTTGATAGGACATCTCTTTTTCACTTATGCTTTTGTAAACCAACAGGGATTTAAGTGGCCCTTACTTTCTGGAATTGTATTAATCTTTATTGCGCTTGTTGTGATAGGACTTTGCTATTCCAATTTAGACAGTTTATTATTTCCTGTATTACTTTACATCTGTGTTCTTGTTTGTATGAGTTGGCAAGGGATCGCACTCCAACAAGGAGGGTTTAATTTTCGTTTTACGGGCTGGGCCGTATCTTTCTTTTTGTTCTCCGATGGACTGATTGCAATCAACAAGTTTTATTCACCCGTAGCGTTCTCAGGGATTTTAATCCTTGGGACTTATTGGCTTGCGATCACGTTATTGGCATTCTCTGCCTCAAAGTCCAAATAGCACACTTATTTTTTCTCTTTAAAAGGCTCATATCTTTAGAATTCATTTAGATTTGCGCTTTTTAATTAAAAACGATATAATTGAAAGGAATACAACTAATTGATAAGTCATACGGGGGCAGTATAAAAAACGATATTTTATCTGGAATTACAGTTGCGCTTGCATTAGTGCCAGAAGCGGTTGCCTTCGCTTTTGTAGCAGGTGTTTCTCCCATCGTAGGTCTTTACGGCGCTTTTATGATGGGATTTGTCACCGCCGTTTTTGGTGGAAGACCAGGAATGATCTCTGGTGCCACCGGAGCCATGGCTGTGGTAATGGTGCATTTAGTTAAAGAAGGAAATGAACTTGGCGCTTCAGAGTTTACTGGTTTACAATACCTTTTTATAACTCTATTGTTAGTTGGTTTAATTCAGATGGGTGCAGGCTTCTTAAGGATGGGAAAATTTGTTAGGATGATTCCTCACTCTGTTATGATGGGATTTGTCAATGGTTTAGCAATAGTAATTTTTATTTCTCAATTGGGGATGTTTAAAAGTCAAGGCGCATGGTTGCAAGGGAATCAACTCTATACGATGGTAGGTCTTGTTGGTTTAACCATGGGAATTATGATTATTCTTCCACAATTAACCAAGAAAATCCCTGCTGCTCTAACTGCAATTTTGTTTGTTACTGCTTGTGTTATTTTTGGAGATTTAGAAACAGAAACAGTAAAATCCTTTATCGTTTCCAATGGAGGAGTAGGGATCAAAGCGGGGCTTCCTAGTCTAAACATACCTGCAGTTCCTTTCTCATTAGAAACCTTACTTTTTATTACCCCTTATGCATTAATCCTTGCCGCCATTGGATTAATTGAATCTCTGATGACGCTGAATTTAATTGACGAGTTGACAGATACGCATGGAAGTGGAAATCGAGAATGTGTTGCTCAAGGTGCTGGAAACTTTATTAATGGCTTATTTGGAGGTATGGGAGGCTGTGCTATGATAGGGCAAAGCATCATTAATATAAAATCGGGTGGTCGGGGTCGTCTATCAGGGATCGTAGCCTCTCTTTCTCTTTTAATTTTTATCCTTTTTGGTTCTCGTTTTATCGAACAAGTACCAATAGCCGCATTGGTAGGAGTGATGTTTATGGTAGTCATAGGCACCTTTGCATGGAGTTCTTTAAAATTGTGGAATAAAGTGCCTTTAGCAGACGTACTGGTTATTGTTTTAGTAACTGCACTTACGGTAATTTTTGATTTAGCCATAGCAGTTCTAGCGGGTGTAATTGTTTCATCATTGGTATTTGCCTGGGAAAATGCAAAACGCATCCGCGCGCGAAAGCACATAGATCAACATGGAGTTAAGCACTACGAAATTTATGGTCCACTCTTTTTTGGCTGTATCGAGTTGTTCAATAGCAAGTTTGATATTAAAAATGATCCAGAAGAGGTTATCATTGACTTTAAGGAGTCACGGATTGTAGATCAATCTGCAATAGAATGTGTTAACAAGCTCACAGAACGCTACCTAAAAATGGGAAAGAATGTTCATTTAAGACATTTATCACCAGACTGTGTAAAGTTGATAAAAAGAGCAGAAAAGATTTGCGACGTAAACGTCCTGGAAGATCCAGATTATTTTGTGGCAATTGATAATTTCAGACAAGCACAATTGGCTAGCCTCTCCGAATCCAACTAAATTGAAATGGAGTCGTGAACCCGCACTTGTTTCCACAAATGCTGAGCTTCTTCAACAAAAAGGGTGTGTGTAGGATCTGTCTGATAGGCGTTTTGAGCTTCCAGATCAGGAAAACACATGGTATAACAATAAGTAAAAGTGTTGTCAACTACAGAGCGTTCTTCGGAGGCAGCAGGGCAGCCTAAATGATTCGCTGTAGCTTGTGGATTGCTTCGAATCAACTTGCGAATGGCTTGTTCAAATTCAGAGCGATCTTTTTGATTTTCAGGGTTTTTTAACCAGAAAAATACCGTATGTAATAGCGGTCCTGTGGTGTTTTCTATTGATTTTTTGCTCATAAGGTTTCTTCTTTTTTAGATTGAATTACTTAAAATTAAAGATACATTAAATCCATTTCAATAGGAACAATTGAACCTTAGTTAAAAAAATCAACCTGAGGACTTTTTAACAAAAAAAAGGGTGTAATTGTTGATTTCTTGAATGCTAAAGGAGTTTTGATTCGTTTTGCAATATTTATATTAGCACTCTATAGCAATGAGCGATCAAACAACTTATACAGAAGAAAATATACGTTCCTTAGATTGGAAGGAACACATCCGTATGCGCCCCGGAATGTATATTGGGAAACTTGGAGATGGTTCCTCTCCAGATGATGGTATCTACATCCTCCTTAAGGAGGTATTAGACAACTGTATTGATGAGTTTGTCATGGGCGCGGGGAAAACGATAGAAATCAGCATTAAAGAGAATGTAGTTAGCGTAAGAGATTACGGTCGCGGAATCCCCCTTGGAAAAGTTGTTGATGTGGTTTCTAAGATGAATACGGGAGGAAAATACGACTCGCGTGCGTTTAAGAAATCCGTTGGTCTTAATGGGGTAGGGACTAAAGCGGTTAATGCGCTTTCTGAGCAATTCACCGTTGAATCGAGTAGAGATAAAGAACTAAAAAGAGCCCGTTTTGAATACGGCAATTTAAAAGAAGACGCTCCTTTGGAAGTTTCTTCGAAACGACGTGGAACCAAAGTCATCTTTATACCAGATTCTAAGATATTTAAAAACTATAAGTACCGCCTTGAGTATGTGGAGCGGATGATAAAAAATTATGTATATCTGAATCCAGGGCTCACCATTGATCTAAATGGAGAAAAATATTTTTCTGAAAACGGCTTAAAAGATCTTTTAAACGATCAGACCAATTCGAACGACTTACTCTATCCCATTATTCACTTAAAGGGTGAAGATATTGAAGTGGCTTTGAGTCACAGTAAAACTCAATACAGCGAAGAATACCACTCCTTTGTAAACGGTCAACACACTACCCAAGGAGGGACGCATCAGGCTGCATTTCGTGAGGGTTTGGTAAAAACGATACGGGAACATTTCGGAAAAAACTACGAAGCTTCCGACATTCGAAAGTCCATTATCTCCGCGATCAGCATAAAAGTCATGGAGCCCATCTTTGAGTCCCAAACAAAAACCAAATTGGGATCTACGGAAATGGGTGAGGGGATGCCTACGGTGCGCTCCTACATCGTTGATTTCTTGAGTACGCAACTAGACAATTTCCTACATAAAAATCCAGATGTTGCTGAGATCATCCAGCGGAAAATCATCCAAGCAGAGAAGGAACGAAAAGAATTATCAGGAATAAGAAAATTGGCTAAAGAACGTGCGAAAAAAGCAAGTTTGCACAATAAAAAACTTCGAGACTGTAGAGTACATTTACCCGACCTGAAAAAGGACCGCAGATTAGAGTCCACACTCTTTATTACCGAAGGGGACTCTGCCAGTGGATCCATTACCAAATCTAGAGATGTAAATACCCAAGCCGTATTCAGTCTTAGAGGAAAACCCCTCAATAGCTTTGGGATGTCAAAAAAAATAGTTTACGAAAACGAAGAGTTTAATCTGCTCCAAGCCGCTCTCAATATTGAAGACAGCCTTGAGGATTTGCGCTATAACAACATCGTAATCGCTACCGATGCGGATGTTGACGGGATGCATATACGCTTACTGCTAATCACCTTCTTTTTACAGTTCTTTCCAGAATTGATCAAAGAAGGACATTTGTATATTTTACAAACCCCATTGTTTAGAGTACGCGATAAGAAAGAAACCTTTTACTGTTACAGCGAACAGGAACGAAGAGAAGCCATAGAAAAGCTCAAAGGAAAGCCAGAAATAACACGCTTTAAGGGCTTGGGTGAGATTTCCCCAGATGAGTTTAAATACTTTATTGGTGATGACATTAGGCTAGATCCCGTGATGCTAGACAAACAAACCACAATAGAAGAATTGTTGCTTTTTTACATGGGTAAAAACACTCCCGATCGTCAGAAATTCATTATCGACAATCTAAAAGTTGAACTGGATTTGGTTGAGGAAGGGGAGCGTTAACCTATTCTTTATAAGTACTTAATCCAGTGCAACTCGCCTAAAGGATTGAGCTAGCAACCAATTATTTTTGAGATTAAAACAAAAACTCAAAATTGGGGATTGCTTGCTGTTAACGATGCTTCTACTGATAATAGTCTAGAATTATTGAAAGATTATCAAAAGAAGGATCAACGGAAAAAGATTATTTATTTACCAAAAAAAAGGGTTGGGATATGCTCGTTACTATGTTCTTAATAAAGAAAAAGCGATTATTATGTTGCTTTTAGAATATACTATTTATTGAATAATGTTTAATAATATATTAAATAAATTAAATATAATTTAATAAAAAATAATATTTTCTTTTGATATCATAAATTAATTGCTAAATTAGTATCATTATTAATCTCAAATCATTAAAACCATGAAAACTTTAGAATTACATGAAATGGAAATTATTGAAGCTGGTGGATGTGGTTTAGAACCTCAAGATTTAGTTGCAGGTCTAAGCGTTTATTCTGCAGTTTTTTTGCTACTGGTCCAATAGGTTGGGGAATGGCGGCTTTAGCAGTAGCCGGAGCATATTTCACTGCAACAAGATGTAGTGGTGGTTACTAGCTATGAAAATAGAAAGAATTGTATTTTCAATAACGAGTGTACTGTGTGTTATATTATTGATAATGAATAAAAGAGATGAAAATGTCAAGATGACTCTCCCATTAGTCTTATTATTAATATCTCAATTGGGGATGCTGTTTTTTAATAAATCAAAAGATAACAACAACAGATGATTTTTAACTTAAATTTGAATCAGATTGGTCTAAAAAAAGAGAGTGTCATAGTACTGGGCTATGTGCCAGATCAATTTTCAGGGTCTTGAGAAGGTAAAACAAAAAACACTATATCCGATATGGTGAAAGAAAAGATTTAGATATCTGTAATTTAATAAAATTTAATTTTCAACGGTATATTGTTAATTTCTTCCTTCCGATTCCTAGTAAAATATTGGGGTGATATACTACTTTAGCGATGTATGGATGATATCAACCAAACAGATCCTCAGGAGTCTTTTGCCAATGATAGCCTTGTCAAGGTTACAGGCATGTACAAAGACTGGTTTTTAGATTATGCCTCTTATGTGATTCTTGAACGTGCTGTACCAGCTATATCAGATGGGTTTAAACCTGTGCAAAGAAGAATC
>JALRDC010000077.1 GCA_023262245.1 Flavobacteriaceae bacterium | reverse complement strand
CTGGAAAGTGTGTATTCCAATTGCATTGGAATCGAGGGTTCGAATCCCTTCCTCTCTGCAAAAATTAATATGGTACATATTTTTTTTTATCTTTATTCGCATTTAATTAAAAAGAACAAACATTAATCACAATGAAAAAATTATTTATTGCCCTTACTTTTTTAGGTTTTATGGCTACTGCCAATGCATCAACTGTAGTACCTAACTCGACTACCTCGGTAGCTGCAACACTAGTACAAGACATGGAAGACGACGCAACTGCGGAATCTGCCTCTTTTACACAAGAATTAAAAAAGCGTTTTATTGAAGGTGGTCCCGGATTCATGGGAATCGTATTGATCTGTTTGATATTAGGTCTTGCCATTGCTATAGAGCGTATCATTTTCTTGAACTTAGCTACCACCAACACCAAAAAATTAACTGAAGGAGTTGAAGAAGCACTCTCTTCTGGAGGGGTTGAAGCAGCTAAGGAATATTGTAGAAATACCAAAGGGCCTGTTGCCTCTATCTTCTATCAAGGTTTAGACCGAGTAGACGAAGGGGTTGAAAGCGCAGAAAAAGCGGTTGTTGCTTACGGAGGTGTTCAAATGGGACAATTAGAAAAGAATGTATCCTGGATTTCATTGTTTATCGCTCTTGCACCCATGCTTGGGTTCATGGGAACGGTAATCGGGATGATTCAAGCCTTTGACAAAATTGAAGCTGCTGGAGACATGCAACCTTCACTTGTTGCAGGGGGGATTAAAGTAGCCCTTCTTACAACGGTATTCGGTCTTATTGTTGCCATTATTCTTCAAGTATTTTACAACTACATCGTTGCAAAAATCGATAGTATTGTAAACGACATGGAAGATGCATCAATAACATTGATCGACATCCTTGTTGCACAAAAAAAATAATTAACCTCTAACAGCAATTCAAATGAATCTTCAAACAATTGTAAAAATTATTAGTGCTGTTCTTGGTTTACTAGGCGTGATATTCTTATTTAGAATTATTGGCGTTGGAGATGAGGAAATTAAAATGGCTGCAAGTGCAGGAGATTTTGGTTCAGTATCGCCTCTTGTATCCCTTGCAATAGCAATTCTGCTGATAACGGTAGTTGTTACTTTACTGTTCTCTTTAATCAATCTAGCATCAAGTAAGCAAAAACTAAAAAAATCGTTAATCTTTATCGGATGTTTCCTAGCGGTTATGGGAATCGCTTATGCAGCTTCCTCTGGTGTTGAAACTCCAATGAAAGACGGGGAAGTACTTTCAGCCTCAGGCTCTCGTTGGGTAGGAACTGGTTTAAGAATGTTTTACATTCTTGCAGCCCTTGCGATTATATCAATGATTTTGTCTGGTGCTAAAAAAATCCTTAAAAGATAAACTATGGCTAAAAGAGCAGCTCCCGAAGTAAACGCGGGTTCCATGGCGGACATCGCTTTTCTTCTATTAATTTTCTTCTTGGTTACCACAACCATAGAAACGGATAGTGGTCTAAATCGTAAGTTGCCTCCAATGGAAGACCAGGTTGATCCTCCCATCATCCGTGAAAAAAATATTTTTACGGTATTGGTGAGTAAAAATGATCAACTGCTTGTAGAAGAAGAATTGGCTGATATTGCAGACTTACGTTCTTTAGCTATTGAGTTTCTAGATAATGGAGGTGGAGTAGGAGACGAGGCTTGCAGCTATTGCGAAGGAGCAAAAGACGAAGCTTCCTCTGACAATCCTGATAAAGCAATCATTTCCTTGAAAAACGATAGAGAGACTTCTTACAAGGTGTATATTGCAGTCCAGAACGAATTGGTAGCAGCCTATAATGATCTTCGGAATAGAGAATATGCTAAGCTGTTTCCAAACGACGGAATCAATTTTGTTGAAGCTCAAAAAACATACGACGATCCAAGAACAAGTGGTGAATTAAGAGAGGAATTAAGGCCAAAACTTGATCAAGTAAAAGCAAGATTTCCTCAGAAGCTCTCTGAAGCTGAATCAACTAAATCAAACTAAACTTAAAATCATGTCAAAATTTAAAAAGAAAAAAGGAGGAGATTTACCTGCAATATCTACTGCTTCTTTACCCGATATTGTTTTTATGTTATTGTTCTTTTTCATGGTTGCAACAGTAATGCGTGACAGTACCCTAATGGTTGTCAACAAGCTTCCTGCGGCAGATCAAGTTCAAAAACTAGATAAGAAAGACCGTGTAATGTACATCTATGCGGGAAAACCCTCGTCTAGGTATCAAGACAAGTATGGGGTTAGTGCCCGTATTCAATTAAACGATAAGTTTGCTTCTGTAAGTGAGGTTGGAGCTTTTATCCTTGCCGAACGTGCTTCTAAGCGTCAAGAACTTCAAAACGTTTTGACCACCGCACTAAAAGTAGATAGCGATACTAAGATGGGATTGATTCAAGACATCAAGCAAGAACTCCGTAAAGTCAGTGCATTAAAAATTAATTATACTACACGGGTAGGTGATTATACCCAGAACTTAAATTAATTTTATAGTTTTCTAAAATAAAGTGTCTCTTAGAGGCACTTTTTTTTTACTTTCATATCAAGTGCAGTACCTGATAAAATATTATTTTGGAAGAAAAGCCATTCATTATTGGATAGCTCCCTTATTTTCATTCTTTTTTCTTACCGCTCAAGAGTCTGAAGAAAAAGATTCTCTTTTTTATAGAGAAGATCAAATCTATTTTGGAGCCTCATTCATGATTTTGGAAAGCAACCAAGACGACTTTAAACCTCAAGGACTTTCTAGACATTTTCAGCTAGGTGTGGTAAGAGACATTCCTTTAAGCAGCACGGGAAGGCTGGCCACGGGTTTGGGTTTGGGTCTGAGTTTTGAACGATATACAACCAATCTTATTCCTTTGGAAGTAAGCCAATTCAGCTTGCCCGAGTTTAATTCTCAAGCAGAACAACCTCTCTTTTTTTCAACCCAATCTCTCGAAATTCCCTGGACAATACGTTGGCGAAATTCAACTTTCTCAGACTATGCCTTTTGGAGGGTGTATGCCGGTTTGACCTTTCAATGGCATTTTGGATTAAAAACAAAATATAAAGGGGAATTACTTGAGATGACAGAGGAATTTCAACGTTTTGGAACTAATATAAACCTCAGTTTTGGTTACAATACTTGGAATTTTTATGTGGCTTATAGACT
>JALRDC010000109.1 GCA_023262245.1 Flavobacteriaceae bacterium | reverse complement strand
CCCTTCAATACCGACTATGTTTTTATTGTGGTTCACGGGATCCGCGATCCACAGGAAGTGGAAAATGTTGAAACAGACCCTAGTCTTGTAACGTTGATTCAACAAAACAATCAGAATTTTGTAGCTTTGGCATCCCAATATCGCACGATTTTAAAAAACAAAAATTGGAAAATACCGAAAGATGAGAGCAACAGAGACGAACGGACAATACAGTAAAATAGATCAAAACACGTCCTTTAAAGGAAGTTTAAAGGCAAAAACAGACATCCGAATTGACGGTACCGTAGAAGGAGATATAGAAACTTCTGGAAAAGTCATTCTAGGGAAAGAAGCCCAAGTTACAGGAGAGGTTTCTTGTGCCAATGCCGAGATAGAGGGTCATTTTAAAGGAAAACTGACCGTGTCGGGAATTTTGAGTTTAAAAACGAATTCCAATGTAGAAGGCGAGGTAGCAACACAAAAGCTTATCGTTGAGGCAGGAGCTATTTTTAATGCCCATTGTCAAATGAAAACGGCTGAAGAAGGCGTAAAGAAATTAAAGGAAACGCATGAAAAAACAGCCTAATAAATGGCTCATTTTTTCAAGTCTAGCATTTCAGATTGCGGCAATAATGTTTGCCGCCATTAAGTTTGGCACTTATTTAGACAGCACTTACACCTTACCCAACAAACTCGCAACACTTTTATTAGCTAGTTTTGGATTGCTTTCTATAATGTGGATCGTATACAAACAAAGCAAAAAATTTTGGGATAAGGAATGAAAAAACCCCTGTACTTTCTTCTCTCCCTTAGTGTTCTTATGGGCATGGGATTGCTTTTACATCTAAAGCTGAATCCGCTGGCGCACTCTTTTTTAGTCCAAAGCTATGGCATAAACACAGTTTTAGCCGCCGCCGCCCTCCTGCTCCTGTTCTGGGGCATGGATAAAAAAAAGAATAATTTAGCGGTACTTTATCTACTTACAGTAGCGCTTAAATTTTGCACCTACTTTATTTTCTTTTATCCAAAATTCCAGGCTGACGGAATCCTCATCCAGCAAGAGTTCTTCATCTTCTTTGTGCCGTATGCATTAGGATTACTATTGGAAATTATACTTCTTGCAAGACGGTATAATTAGAGTTTGCATCCACTTTAGAGAGTTCAAAAAAGGGCTATTTTCAAACAATTTCGCGACCCAGCATAAAAGAAATTCAAAAAAGCATTGATTTGTTTCTTTATTTATTCGAAAGCCTTACATTTGCAGCGCTTAAAAACACTATTACTAATACCGTTTTATGCCGACAGCGTTTAACAAATTTATTCTTTTTTCTGCCCTTTGGGCAGCCGTGTTTTCAGCACCCCACACGCTGCATGCTAAAGAGAGCGAAACACCTAAAGATTTAAAGACGGAAATTAAGGAATACATTTCTCATCACCTTGAAGATGCCTACGATTTCAGTTTGTTTTCCTACACCAACGCTCAAGGCGAACACGTTTATATTAGCATTCCATTGCCTGTTGTTTTATGGGACGAAGGCTTACAAATCTTTTCTTCAACCAAACTCCACCACGGGAAAGAGGTAGCTCAAGTAGGAACCCATTACTACAAATTGGAGCATGGAAAAATATACAAGACCGATGCCGGTGGAACAATCAATTATGACGAAGCGCATCATGTTACCAATAGCGCTCCTCTGGATTTGTCTATAACCAAAGGCGTTGTTAGTATGTTGTTTATCGCATTGCTTATGTTTTGGATCTTCCGATCGCTGGCTAAGACGTATGGTGAGAATGGAGGAGTACCCGCAGGAATAGGCCGTTTTTTTGAACCGATTGTCCTGTACATTCGAGACGATATTGCAAGACCGAACATAGGCGAGAAAAAATACATGAAGTACATGAACTTTCTACTTACGGTATTTTTCTTTGTTTGGTTTCTTAATCTTCTAGGGCTAACCCCTCTGGGAGTAAATGTAACAGGAAATATTGCCGTCACTTTTGGCTTGGCATTATTAACCTTTATCATTACAAATTTTACAGGTACTAAAGATTATTGGCTCCACCTTTTTGATCCCTTAGGGTCTTCCATGAAGTGGTATGCCAAAATCCCGCTTTACATTATTTTAATCCCTATAGAAGTTTTAGGGGTTTTTATCAAGCCGTTTTCCTTATTGATCCGTTTGTATGCAAACATGCAGGCAGGTCATATTGTTTTGATGAGTTTGATCGGGTTGATGTTTATTTTTAAAAGTTGGTTGGGAAGTCCATTATCCTTTGGTTTGGCTTTTGCAATCTCATTGATAGAATTGTTAGTGGCTTTATTACAAGCCTATATTTTTACCATGCTTTCAGCCCTCTATTTTGGTTTTGCCGCAGAGGAGCATGAGCATCATTAAAGCATACACAGTCATGTGTCTAAAAAAAAGAATGTTTAATTTAAATTTATAACTATGGAAATTCCAGTAATGGTAGGTGCCGGTTTAGTAGTAATCGGAGTAGGTATGGGA
>JALRDC010000029.1 GCA_023262245.1 Flavobacteriaceae bacterium | reverse complement strand
TTAATTCCATAAATTTTTTTGCTTATTTTGCTGCTTCTATATAAGATATAGCTTGACCAACTGTTGCAATGTTTTCTGCTTGGTCGTCAGGAATTTGAATGTCAAATTCTTTTTCGAACTCCATAATCAATTCCACCGTATCCAGTGAGTCTGCACCTAAGTCATTAGTGAAGCTAGCTCCATCCACAACTTCGTTTTCATCCACCCCTAGTTTATCAACTATGATGGCTTTTACTCTTGAGGAAATGTCTGACATAATTAATCTTTGTTTAAATTTTAAGTGTCAACAAAAATATAAAACTTTAAATGAAAACGACTTATTGACATTGAATATTAACCTTAATTTAGACATATATTTAAAGGATCACCCTCTGATGCACGGTTATTGCTGAATTTTAAAACTAAGATGGAAAAAAGAATTATTCTATTTGCTTCTGGAAACGGCTCTAATGTTGAAAATATTGACCAATATTTTCAACAATATCCTGAAATAAGTCTTTTAGGAGTTTTTACTAATAACCCGAATGCAGGTGTCATCAATAGGGCAAAGAGATTGAACCTTCCTATCAAGGTGTTTGATAAAACAGCATTTACAAATGGGGATTTACTTCATCAAATAAAATCTCTAAACCCTGATCTCCTAATTTTAGCAGGGTTTTTATGGAAAATAGGAGCTGATTGGATACGTGTATTTCCCAATAAAATAATCAATATTCACCCCGCACTTCTACCAAAATACGGTGGAAAAGGAATGTACGGTGAACACGTTCACAGGGCAGTTAAAGAAAATAAAGAAAAAGAGACCGGGATCACCATACACTTTGTTAATGAAGCTTATGATGAGGGAGCAATTATTTTTCAAGAAAAAGTAAAATTACAAGCTCAAGATCAAGTGGAGGATATAGCAGCCAAAGTACACCAATTGGAGTATAAATTTTTCCCAAAAATCGTTCACACGCTTTTAAAAAAAGAAATAAAATGAAGGCGAAGGCGGTTTATTTATACACCGATGGATCATCTCTAGGAAATCCTGGACCAGGCGGATACGGCATCATTTTGGAATGGGTAGGCATGTCTTATGTTAAAGAATTTTCTGCTGGATTTAGCCGTACTACCAATAACAGAATGGAATTGTTGGCTGTGATCGTTGGACTGGAGTTATTGAAAAAAAAGTCAATGGAAGTAGTTGTTTATTCAGATTCCAAATACGTTGTAGATGCAGTAGAAAAAAAATGGGTTTTTAATTGGGAGAAATCGGATTTTAAAGGAAAAAAGAACAGTGATTTATGGAAGCGATTTTTAAAAGTCTATAAAAAGCATCAAGTTCATTTTCAGTGGATTAAAGGACATAATAAACATCCTCAAAACGAGCGTTGTGACCAATTGGCAGTTCTTGCTGCAAAAGGGAAAACCCTAACTCCCGACCTAGTCTTTGAACAATCAGAAAAAGATCAATCCCAACAGTAAAAGAATGTTTATAGTCTTTAATAAATGTTTGTTAGAATATTCGAAAGCCACACATAGTTTTTTACTTTTGTATCATGAATAACAAAATATTGGCGTTGGGTACCATTGCGTATGATGCTATCGAATCCCCGTTTGGAAAAACGGGTAGAATTTTAGGAGGATGCGCAACTTACATAGGCCTGGCAGCTTCGCAATTCAAAACCAAATGTGCCTTGGTTTCTGTTATTGGTGATGATTTTGAAAAAAAATATAGTGATTTATTGCAATCACGCAATCTCGATCTTTCTGGGGTTGAGAAAATCGAAGGAGAGAAAACCTTTTTTTGGAGCGGAAAATATCACAACGATTTAAACACTAGAACAACCTTAGATACCCAGTTGAATGTACTTACAAAATTCAAGCCTAGGGTGCCTGAATCTTACAAAGATGCTTCGATTGTTATGTTAGGGAATTTAGATCCAAACATTCAAATGGAAGTTTTGGATCAAATGCAAAGCCCTAAGCTCGTTGTTATGGACACGATGAATTTCTGGATCGATAGTTACAGAGAGGCATTAAATAGTGTTATGGCTCACGTTAATGTGCTTTCTATAAACGATGAGGAGGCACGTCAATTAACCAAAACCCATTCTTTAGTAGAAGCAGCACAAAAACTGCGAGAAATGGGTCCGCAGTATATAATTATTAAGAAAGGAGAGCACGGAGCGCTACTCTTTAATCATAAAAAAATATTTTGTGCTCCAGCCCTTCCTTTAGAAGAAGTTTTTGATCCTACAGGGGCTGGTGACAGTTTTATTGGAGGTTTTGTGGGCTATTTATCTCAAAGAGGTAGTATTACATTTGAAGAGATGAAGACAGCAACGATCATCGGGTCTGCTATGGCCTCATTTACTGTTCAAGAATTTGGGACAGCCTCCCTGGAAAGTTTAACCTCAGATCGCTTGAAACAAAGAATTCAAGCATTTAAATCTTTAACCGAATTTGAAATTGAATTAACATAATACAAAAAAATCCTGATGAGCGACGCGATTAAACACGAATGTGGAATTGCCCTTTTACAATTAAAAAAACCTTTGTCTCATTTCAAAGAAAAATACGGAAGCGCGCTATTTGGAATCAATAAAATGTATTTGTTGATGGAAAAACAACACAACCGAGGTCAAGACGGCGCGGGCTTTGCCAGCATTAAATACAACATGGCTCCGGGACAGCGATATATAAGCCGAGTGCGTTCTGCAGAGGGGCAGCCAATTCAAAAAATTTTTAAAACTATTAATGAACGCATTGAGAAACAACTAGAAATCTCTCCAGAACTATTGTCTGATCCAGAACAATTAAAGCAAGAAGTTCCTTATATAGGAGAATTGATGCTTGGTCACGTTCGTTATGGGACCTTTGGAAAAAATAATCTTGAAAGTGTCCATCCTTTTCTTCGTCAAAATAACTGGATGCATCGAAATTTAATAGTTGCTGGGAATTTTAATTTGACTAACGTAAATCAACTTTTCGATAATTTAGTAGATTTAGGACAGCACCCCAAAGAACGGGCCGATACAGTTACCGTAATGGAAAAAATCGGACATTTTCTGGATGATGCTGTAGCTAAAATTTATAAGAACCTTCGCCGTGAAGGATACACCAAAGCTGAGGCATCTCCTCTCATTGCAGAACGACTTAAGCTTTCCAAAATTTTGAGAAAGGCAGCTAAAAATTGGGATGGAGGCTATGCCATGGCAGGACTTTTAGGTCACGGCGATTCTTTTGTCCTTAGGGATCCCGTGGGGATACGTCCGGTATACTATTATTCTGATGATGAACTTGTCGTTGTAGCTTCCGAGAGACCTGCAATACAAACGGTATTTAATATCCCCTATAATGAAATTAAAGAATTAGAACCGGGTCATGCGTTAATTACTAAAAGATTTGGAGGGACCCAGATCAAAGAAATTCTAGAACCTCAGGAGAAAAAAGCCTGTTCTTTTGAGCGAATTTATTTTTCCCGGGGAGGAGATTCAGAGATTTATCAGGAGCGAAAAGATTTAGGTAAAGCCCTTTTCCCTTTAGTGCATAAATCAATTGATGGAGATTTGGAAAATACCGTTTTTTCCTTTATTCCAAACACTGCAGAAACCTCATTTTATGGAATGGTAGGTGCTGTTCAAGATTATGTCAGGAAAATTCTTACAGAACAATTGACCAAAAACCCGGATGTAGCATTGATTACCAAGATGCTTAATTTAAAACCGAGGATAGAAAAAATAGCAATTAAAGATGCTAAGCTAAGAACATTTATTACCGAAGACAGTGATCGTGATGATCTTGTAGCTCATGTTTACGATATTACCTATGGGGTTGTTCGAAGCACAGATAACTTGGTAATTATAGACGACAGTATAGTAAGAGGTACTACTTTGCAAAAGAGTATTTTACGCATGTTGGATCGTTTAGGACCTAAAAAAATAATAGTGGTTTCCAGCGCTCCACAAATTAGGTATCCAGACTGTTATGGTATTGATATGGCAAAGCTTGAAGAGTTTATTGCCTTCCGTGCAGCTCTGGCTCTTCATGAGGACCGTGGAACAAAAACAAGTATTATTGAGGAGGTATATCAATTATGCCTTAAAAGTGTTGAAGAGATGATGGAAGAGCCTCCAAATTATGTAAAGAAAATTTACGAGCCTTTTACTGATGAAATTATTTCAAGTAAAATAGCTGCAATATTAAAATTAGATGAAATAAATGCACAAGTAGAAGTCCTATTTCAGACAGTTGAGGGACTTCACAAGGCTTGTCCAAAAAATTTAGGTGATTGGTATTTTACAGGAGACTATCCTACCCCGGGAGGATGTCGAGTAGTCAACCAAGCGTTCATAAATTTCGTTGAAAAGAACAATAAAAGAGCTTATTAAGACACCCCCTGAGTATATAATGCACCTACCTTATTCCAGTCTATAACGTTAAAGAATGCATTAATGTAGTCAGGTCTTCTGTTTTGATAGTTTAAATAGTATGCGTGTTCCCATACATCTATCCCCAAAATGGGTGTTCCACCACAACCAATACCCGGCATTAAGGGGTTGTCTTGATTGGCAGTTGCGCAAACCTTTAGGCCTCCGTCTTTATGGACACATAGCCAGGCCCAGCCAGAACCAAACTGAGTAGCAGCAGCTTTAGAAAACGCATTTTTGAAATCTTCAAAAGAACCAAAGGC
>JALRDC010000018.1 GCA_023262245.1 Flavobacteriaceae bacterium | reverse complement strand
TAGGAAAAGAAGATTAGTGCCAAATAAGTGCCAAGAAATTGACTAACTTTATACTAAACTTAATTGTAAAGAAAAACCCCTCGTTTGCTCGAAGGGCTTCTCCTGATTAAGCGCTTGCGCTTTTTCTGTTGGTGGTCCCACCTGGGCTCGAACCAGGGACCAACTGATTATGAGTCAGCTACTCTAACCAACTGAGCTATAGGACCTGTTTGAGTAATTATCTCTGGCAAAGATACTCTCAATTCCATTTATCGAAAACAAATTCTATAAAAATTTAAAGCTGTATTTACGAGAGCTTATATCGCTCGATTTTTGGGTTTTTTGTTAGGGATTCTCCCTTGATTCCCCATCCCGTCCAAATCATTAGAGTCATAGGAATTCATATTCTCTTTTCGTTGAATTTTGTGTTGCCTTCTGATTATGCTTAATAAGAAATAAACATAAATCACAAAAATGACACACCCAATAATAAACATTACTTGATTATTCATCGCCCCTGGTTTTTATCATCATTTCGTCTTTGTCGTATCGCTATGGCAAATGCCAAAATAGTTACAGGCCAAAGACCTACATAAATTCCTTCCATAAGGTTCCCGGTAAACCAGAGATAGATGGAATACAAAAAACTTAAAAAAGCTAGAACAATGGGATAGTATTTTTCTAAAAATTTCATTTTTTTCTTTATAAGGTAATCAAATTTTTAAAACCCTTGTTTTTATTGACAGTCCCTTGTTATAAGTCCCTTCATTGTGTAAGAAGAATACTTCTTATCTTTACAAAAAAATGTTTTGAAGAAAAAGAAACCTGACGCCATCGTTTGGGATGAAAAACACCAAACGTACTTCGCCAAATTGCTTCCTTACGCAAGCTCGCTTAGTGGCCCTATTATAGAGGTGCCAAATGTTGATGCTTTTAAAAAGAAAGGCGTAGACAAAGTTTCAAAACAATTTCAGGCAGAGTTAAATGAGCTCCAGCAAAAAATCAAATCCTTTGTTTCCTTAGCAGCAGACACACAACAAGTATATTCCGCACATTTCAAGTTTGAACCCATTGTAGGAGAAATCTATCATCTCTACCAAGGAAAAAAGCAACCGTTTCTATCCTTAATTGAACCCTCTCATTGGAATAAAGAACACCTAGGAACCTTTCGCCTTAATGCGGATTATAAATGGGAACGGCTTTAAGCCCTTTTTTCTCCCTATTTTTACTTTATGGAAAAGCAAGAAACACCTCGGCAGAAAAAAATTAATACCGTATTACAACAGGAAATTGCGACCCTTCTTCAAGAAGCCATCCGAAAAGGAAGTGTTGGTAACCTAATGGTGTCAGTAACAAAAGTTCAAGTAACTTCCGATCTTTCCGTGGCAAAAGTGTATTTTAGTATCTTTCCAAATGACAAAGCCCTAGAATATTTTGAATCCCTCAAAAAAAACGGCTTTAAACTAAGGCATGATCTTTCCCAAAAGATGAAAAACCAACTGCGAAGAATCCCCGAGCTTAATTTCTATTTAGATGACTCTTTAGATTACATAGAAACCATAGAAAAAGAATTGAAAGCAGGAAACAACCCTATAAAAAACCCTTCTGAGTTGCAAGCTCGAAAGAAAAAGTAGTTTCTATGTCCTACCCCTTTAAAATTGCATGGCGTTATTTTTTTTCAAAAAGTAAACAAACGGTCATTAACCGCATCAACGCCTTTGCTTTTTTTATGGTCGTTGTGGCAACTGCTTCGCTATTTGTAGTGCTCAGTGCTTTTGCCGGATTAAAAGATTTTGGTCTTTCCTTTACCAATACTTTTGATGCCGATTATAAAATTCTACCCGAACGAGGAACTTATTTTACAGCAAACAAGCAGCTTTTTTCCGAACTGGAAAAACTCCCCGAAGTTCTTGCGGCTGCACCCGAAATCGAAGAAAAGGTGTTTTTGTCTTATAAAGAAAAAAACCAAGTCGCTTTTCTTAAAGCTGTTTCACCGGAATATACCTCCGTTATCCCTATAGATAGCTTAATCGCCTTAGGAGATTGGTTAAGTTTTGAAAATTCTGATGTTGTGGTGGGTTTCGGAATTGCAGGGAGTATGGGGCTGGGTGTTTATGACTACACTACTTTTTTAAACATAACCGTCCCTAAGAAAAAGCAACAATCCCTATTAAATCAAAATCCCTTTACTTCTGCCCCTACCATGGTTTCTGGCTTATTTCAAATCAGTGAGGACTTAGATAAAAAATACCTTTTTTCCAATCTCCATTTTGGTAGAACTCTATTGAATTTAAATCCCGACGAGGTCACCGCTGTCGTCCTTAAAACACTTCCCGGTATTTCAAAACAAGACCTTTACAATAAAACCGCCCCCTTGTTCCATGACCCCATTCAACTTCTTTCTAGAGCCGAACAAAATGCTGCCTTATATCGTATGCTTAATACAGAACATTTAGCGATCTACTTTATTTTCACTCTAGTCATGATCATTGCCCTTTTTAATGTAGTAGGCTCACTAATCATGATGATTTTAGATAAAAAACAACAGCTCAAAATCTTACTAACCCTTGGTGCTGAACCAAAAGGAATTCATCAAATTTTTTTCTTCCTCGGCTTGATTATTTGCGGAATTGGTGGGGCCGTAGGCTTAACACTTGGCGCTGTTTTGGTTTTGATTCAAGGACAGTTTCCTTTTATCTATGTTCCTGGTACTAGCCTAGTTTATCCTGTGCTTTTTGAAAGTAAAAATATTGCTCTAGTATTTGGAACTTTAATGCTTTTGGGAAGTTTAAGCACCGCTTGGGCAACTAAAGGATTGACTAAAAAAATGAGGGCTTATACAACCTCTTGAGTACTATAGGCTTCTAAAACCTCTTCGAATACTTGATACACTTCTTCAGCTTTGTTAGAA
>JALRDC010000135.1 GCA_023262245.1 Flavobacteriaceae bacterium | reverse complement strand
AGGTACACCAAACGCTAGCATACCCAATAATTTTGAAACCAGCAAGCTTTTACTTAAAACCTCTTATGATCATAATAAATTAGAGCAATACTACTATTTCCAATTCGGAATTCGCAACCGAATCTCCAACAATTGGGTATGGGGAGAAAATTTTGGGGGTGAACACCTATTTTTTTCTTTAGAAAATGAAACTACCTATTTCAGACGAATCTCCTCAAGAGGGAATTGGGCAAACCGTCTTAAACTCGGAATATCAAGGAATATTGACACTCCTTTTCCAGCCTTTGTCATAGATAATAATTTAAATGTAAGGGGAATTGGAAACCGGGTAAAACGAGGAAGCGCTCTTCTGACCTTTAGCACAGAATATAGGCACACTATATTTGAACAGCGATGGCTTGCAGTTCAAGCCAATGGCTTTTTAGATTTTGCTGCCATAAGACCCAGTGGAGCAGCCTTTAAAACTACTTTTGAAAGCGACAATAGTATGGTCTTCAGTGGCATTGGAATCCGCATAATACACAAGTATATTCACAGTGCAATCTTGAGAATAGATTATGGATTTTCATTATCTCCCCCCTTTCAAAGGGGACTGGTATTTGGTATCGGGCAGTTTTTTTAAATTACAACAAATATTCAGTAGAGACGAAATTAGACTTTTCAGAGTTTAGCAAACGTTCCAAAATCTCTTTGTTATAGGCAGTATCTTTAGAAGCAAGGAAAGTTCTAATCGAAAAAGAGCGTAAGGCGTCATAAACACTTAAGGTACTTACCGCTGAATTTTTACGACCTGTAAATGGATAAACATCCGGTCCTCTCTGACATGCGGAGTTTAGATTTACTCTACATACCAGATTGGCTAAAGTGTCTATAAGTGGTGCTATTTTAGTAACATCACGACCAAATAAACTCACTTGCTGTCCATATTCGGATGCGGCCATTGCATCTAGGGGTTCGTCTATTTCTTTATAGGAAATAATAGGAATTACCGGGCCAAATTGCTCTTCGTGATAAAGTTTCATACTTTCATTTACCGGATACATTACCGCTGGAAATGAATAATTTTCTGACAACGTGCCCCCCCGTTTGTTCAATACCTCAGCTCCTTTACTTTTGGCATCTGCGATTAACTCTTGAATGTATTCAGGTTTTGAGGGTTCGGGTAAAGGAGTTAAAAAAGTATCTTCCCAAGGCATTCCAAATTTTAATTCATCAACAGCTTTAGCAAAACGTTTATTGAATTCATCCACAATAGATTCATGGACATAAAGAACTTTTAAGGCGGTACACCGTTGACCGTTGTAGGAGAGTGTACCAGAAATACATTCGTTTATTGTATGTTCTAAATCTGCATCAGGCAGAATAATTCCTGGATTTTTTGCCTCTAATCCTAAGACTAAACGCAAACGGTTTTTGTTTGGATGCTGATCTTGAAGCGATACAGCAGAAGAACTGTGTCCTATCAATGCTAATACATCAATAAAACCGGTTTGCATAATGGGTGTAGCAATCTTCCTTCCTCTTCCAAAAAGAATATTCACTACCCCAGGTGGAAAACTCTCTTGAAATGCTTTTAGAAGTGGTGCGATTAATAAAACTCCATGCTTTGCTGGCTTAAAAATGGCAGTATTTCCCATTATTATTGCCGGAATTAAAAGACAAAAAGTTTCATTTAAAGGATAGTTATAAGGACCTAAACACAATACTACTCCTAGTGGACCTCTTCGGATATGTGCATAAACACCTCCCTGTTGCTCAAACTTTGCACCTTTGCGATCTAAGTTTTTATAAGCCTCTATAGTGTCGTTAATGTAATCTACCGTGCGGTCAAACTCTTTATAGGAATCTGACTTATTTTTACAAATTTCCCACATGAGGAGTTTTACAACTTCCTCACGGTGGAGTTTCATTTTGCTAACGAACTGCTCCATACACTTTAAGCGCTCACCTACTTTCATCGTTGGCCATAAGCCTTGTCCTCGTTTAAATGCGTTTTTTGCTGCTTCAAGTGCTTCAAGTGCTGCCTCGGTCTCCATGTCAGGAATGGTTCCCAAGAGTGTGGGAACACCATCCGTGGGAATTACAGAGTATACTTCAGAGATTGCCCCTTTCCATTTCTTGATTTTGCCGTTAACCAAATATTCGTCACAGCTTAAAGGTTCAATTTGAAATTCTTTTGGAATTACAGGATTGATTTTATTCATTTTTCTTTTTCTTAATTATAGCAATCAGATTAAAAACTGAAACAAACTCTGTTTGTCATTCAGATAATCGAATTTGAAGTTATGCTTTTTCATTCGATCTACCAAAAGAGATAAATCACTTGCATATTTTAATTCTATTCCTACCACAGCAGGAGCGTTGTCTCGGAAATTTTTTTTTGAAAACTCAAAATGAGTAATGTCATCATTAGGGCCTAAGACTTGCGTTACAAATTGTTTTAATGCCCCAGATCGCTGTGGAAAATCGATTAAAAAATAATGCTTTAATTCTGAGTAAAGTAAAGCGCGTTCTTTAATTTCAGGCATACGAAAAATATCATTATTCCCACCACAAACTAATACTCCTATTGATTTCCCTGACAACTCTTCTTCCATCAAATCTAAAGAAGCAATAGCTAAAGCTCCTGCTGGTTCCACAACTATTCCATCTTTATTATAAACATCTAATATGGCTTGACATATTTTCCCTTCAGGAACAACAACAACTTTATCCAAGTGAGTTTTGCATATTTCGAAGGGAAGCTTTCCTACTTGGCGCACCGCTGCTCCATCTACGAAACCATCTAATTCTTTTAAAGCGATACGCTTACCTGATTCTAAGGCTAATTTCATAGAAGGGGCACCACTGGGTTCTATTCCTATAACTTTAGTTCTGGGTGCAATTTGTTTTATGACTGTAAGGATTCCTGAAACCAAACCGCCACCCCCAAGAGGTACTAAAATATAATCAAAGTCTTTGGGTTTTTGCTCCAGCATTTCCAATGCTATGGTCCCTTGTCCCTCGATAACAAGTGGATCGTCAAATGGATGAATAAACGTTTTGTTAGTCTCTTTTGCCGCTGTTAGGGCTACTTTTTGACAGGCATCATAAGTATCTCCAACTAATATTACTTCTATAAACTCTCCTCCAAACATACGGACTTGAGAGATTTTTTGCTGAGGTGTTGTTGCCGGCATATAAACTTCTCCTCTCAGCTTCATTTTCTGACAAGAAAATGCGAATCCTTGTGCATGGTTTCCTGCACTGGCACATACGATCCCCGCATTTAACTCCTTCTTACTAAGAGAAGAAATTTTGTTATATGCACCTCGAATCTTAAACGAACGAACTTGTTGTAAGTCTTCTCGTTTTAAAAATACAGAAGCGTTTATCATTTCTGATAAACGCTTGTTGTGTTCTAGTGGAGTGACCCTAGTTAAACCTTTTAGTCTAGTCGCAGCATCTTCGACTCCCTTAAGTGTAGGAAGATAAGACACTACACGATTTTTTTCATAGCAGTCATCGATGCTCTAAGCTCGTATCCTATCATCTCTACCGGATGGTAGCGAATGATTTCATTGATATCAATCAATTGTTTATTGTCAACCCCTGCATCTTTTAAATCCAAACCTTTCCCAATTACATCACTTTTAATTCCTTTCATAAAATCTTTAAGTAAGGGTTTAGCCGCATGATCAAAAAGATAGCATCCATATTCAGCAGTATCAGAAATGATTCGATTCATTTCGAATAACTTTTTACGTGCAATGGTGTTTGCAATAAGAGGGGTTTCGTGTAAAGATTCATAATAGGCAGATTCTTCTTTGATTCCAGCAGCGACCATAGTGTCAAAAGCTAGCTCTACTCCCGCACGTACAAATGCGACCATTAATATTCCGTGATCAAAAAATTCTTGTTCGGCAATTTCTTTATCAGTAATAGCAGTTTTTTCAAAAGCAGTTTCTCCGGTGGCTGCTCTCCATGTCAACAAGTTAATATCGTCATTTGCCCAGTCTTCCATCATGGTTTTAGAAAAATATCCCGACATGATATCGTCCATGTGCTTTTCGAAAAGTGGGGTTAAAATTTCTTTCAATTGTTCTGATAATTCAAAAGCTTTGATTTTTGCAGGGTTGGACAAACGATCCATCATGTTGGTGATCCCTCCGTGTTTTAGTGCTTCGGTTATGGTTTCCCAGCCGTATTGAATTAGTTTGGCCGCATAAGAAGGGGCGACTCCTTCTTCAACCATTTTATCAAAACATAAAATAGATCCGGTTTGAAGAACACCACATAAGATGGTTTGCTCTCCCATCAAATCTGATTTCACTTCTGCAACAAAAGAAGATTCTAAAACACCTGCACGGTGGCCACCAGTGGCAAATGCGTAGGCTTTAGCTTGTGCTAGACCATGACCCTGAGGGTCGTTTTCCGGATGAACTGCAATTAAGGTGGGAACGCCGAAGCCTCTTTTATATTCTTCACGAACTTCAGATCCGGGACATTTGGGAGCAACCATAATTACGGTTAAATCTTCTCTTATCTTCGTACCTTCTTCAACGATATTGAATCCATGAGAATAAGAAAGGGTGGCTCCTTTTTTCATTAAAGGCATAACGGCAGCAACCACTGGAGTGTGATTTTTATCTGGAGTAAGATTAATGACAACATCCGCAGCAGGGATCAATTCTTCAAAGGTTCCTACCTTAAAATTATTTGAACTAGCATTTACATAAGAAGCTCTTTTCTCCTTGATTGCTCCTTCTCTTAAGGCATAAGAAATGTTGAGTCCAGAATCACGCATGTTTAATCCTTGGTTTAATCCTTGTGCTCCACAACCCACAATAACAATGTTTTTGTCTTTTAAAGCCTCTATGCCTTCTTCAAATTCTGAGGCATCCATAAAGCGGCATTGAGCAAGTTGGTGTAATTGTTCTCTTAATGATAGTTGGTTAAAATAATTTGACATGTTCTTAATTAATTGTTGTTCTTGAAAGTATTTAATATTTCCGAAATTCCCATTTTAGCTTTGGTGACCGAAATCCGTCCCGAACGAACGAATTGAAGAAGTCCATAGGGAGCTAAATCTTTTCTTAATTGTTCTGTTTCTTCTCTAAATCCTGTTTTTTCAATTACAAAAAATTCTGGGGAGACCGTTACGATGGTAGCGTGACTATTTTTTATAATATTTTGAATTTGACGCTCTTCAAATAAAGAGCTTGATTTTAC
>JALRDC010000089.1 GCA_023262245.1 Flavobacteriaceae bacterium | reverse complement strand
AGAGGAAGTAGAAAAATTCTTCGGAAAAAAACCTTCCAAAGGGGTTAACCCTGATGAAGTTGTTGCCATAGGTGCAGCCATTCAAGGAGGAGTGCTAACGGGAGATGTAAAAGATGTATTATTGTTAGACGTTACCCCATTGTCCCTAGGGATAGAAACTATGGGAGGCGTGATGACAAAATTAATTGAATCTAACACCACCATTCCTACAAAAAAATCACAAGTTTTCTCTACTGCAGCAGACAACCAGCCTTCAGTAGAAATTCACGTACTTCAGGGAGAACGTTCTATGGCAACAGACAATAAAACCATTGGACGCTTTCATCTTGACGGGATACCTCCGGCACAACGAGGAACCCCTCAAATTGAGGTAACCTTTGATATTGATGCTAATGGGATTATAAAAGTAAGTGCTTTAGATAAAGCCACTAATAAATCTCAAGACATTCGTATTGAAGCATCTTCAGGATTGACAGAAGAAGAAATTGAAAAAATGAAAAAGGAAGCTGAGGCCAATGCCGATGCAGATAAAAAAGTCAAAGAAGAAGCAGAAAAACTCAATAGCGCGGATCAGATGATTTTCCAGACTGAAAAGCAATTAAAAGAGTTTGGCGATAAACTTTCTGATGACAAAAAAGCTCCCATTGAGACCGCTTTAGAGGAATTGAAAAAAGCTTATGAAGCTAAAGACTTAGCGGCAATCGATAAAGCTTTAGAAACCATCAATGAGGCGTGGAAAAACGCTTCTGAAGAAATGTACAAAGCACAAGCAGAAGCTGGTGGTACTTCCGCTGACGCAGGTGCCTCACAACCCGATGCAGAAGCAAAAGGTGGGGACGATGTACAAGATGTAGATTTTGAAGAAGTGAAGGAGTAAATGGATCTTTACCTCGGATTACAAAAACCTCCTGAATTTCAGGAGGTTTTTTATTTCTGATTAATCAGGTAGAATTTTTTTATATGAAGGTTTTCTTATTTTAGCTAAAAAAAGATGGAAAAGCAGCAAATTCTGGCACTTACAAATGGGATTTGTAAAAATACCCTCATGGAAACCTTAGAGATCGAATATATTGATATAGGGGAAGATTTTTTAAAAGCGCGCATGCCAGTAACTTCAAAAGTGCATCAGCCAGATGGCGTTCTTCACGGAGGAGCTACGGCTGCACTTGCAGAAAGCGTAGGTAGTGCCGCGGTTTTTGTACTCAATAAGGATCCTAATGCACAAGTTCGCGGAATTGAGATCACTGCGAACCATTTAAAAAGTATTGCAAAAGGGTTTGTGTACGCCACAGCACGTCCACTGCACCAAGGGAAAAGTATTCAACTTTGGGAGATTCGCGTGGAAGACGAAGCAGAAAATTTGATTTCTCTTTGCAAACTTACAACCTACAGCCGCAAAAAGTAATACATGGAACAAGCTCTTGCGCTTCATTTCCGACTAGAACAACTTTGGCAGGAACAAAGTCCTTTTGTAGCCTTTTGTCTTCCTCAATCGCAAGAGGTAGTCCTCTATTTTCAAAACGATAAGAAATTAAATACAATTGAAAACATAAATACTGAAGGCTTTGTATTTGCTCCATTTGATCTTGAAATGCCTATTTATTCTATTCCCAATTCGCATCAAGAACAATTTCCATTTCCAAAACGGTGGGTAAAATTGAATCCTGATCGTATTCCAACTGTAATTCAATCAGAAGAAAAATCTTTTTATCAGTTGATTCAGAAAACTTTGAACGTCATTAATTCCGGAGCATTTAAAAAAATAGTGATTTCTCGGAAAATAGAATATCAAAGCAGTAAAAGCCCCGTTGCAGTATTTATGGATTTACTGACAACCTATAAAGAGGCTATGGTGTACTTGTGGAGTCATCCTAAAGTAGGTTGTTGGTTGGGGGCCAGTCCCGAAAAATTTTTGAAAAAGTCCAAGGATGGAGTGCAAACTCAAGCTCTGGCAGGCACTCAAGTTTTTAATTCTCAATCAAAACCTACATGGGGTAAAAAAGAAGTTGAGGAACAGGCATTAGTCGTTGATCAAGTTCGAAAAGATCTGGCTTTATTTTTCACTTCAGAAGAGATCCGAGAATATCCACCACAAAGTGTTCGAGCGGGAAATTTATTGCATTTAAGCAGTATGTTCAAATTGCCAAATTCTTCACAAAATCTAGGAAATTTAGCTAGAGCATTACACCCTACACCCGCAGTAGGAGGAATTCCAAAAGCAGAGGCAATACAATTTATTAAACAAAACGAAGGCTATGAACGTTCCTTCTATACAGGTTTTTTTGGACCTGTAACTACAGATGAAGCGGATCTTTTTGTGAACCTGAGATGTGCAGCATATGCAGCGGGAAAGTTTAATATCTATGTTGGTGCCGGGATTACTTTAGAGAGTGACCCAGTAAAAGAGTGGGAAGAAACCCAAAGAAAAGCACAAACTCTTTTAAAAGTACTTTAAGTCTTTCGTTTATGCTTAAGGGTTTTGTACTTTTGACGCTGGTCGCAGATTTATTGATGCATGAATAATTATCCCTCAATTCCTTTAGCTCAAACGGTAGTTCGCCTATGTGAAGAAGCCAAAATTGAACGGATTGTGATCTGTGCAGGCTCCAGAAACGCCCCACTAACAAATGGTTTTGTTTCCCTTCCTTTTTTTAAAACCTACAGTATTGTAGATGAACGATCGGCTGCATTTTTTGCTTTGGGATTGGCACAACAACTTCGAAAACCAGTTGCTTTAGTTTGTACTTCAGGGTCCGCATTGTTGAATTTTTATCCCGCAGTGGCTGAAGCCTTTTACAGCGATATCCCCTTGGTGATCTTATCCGCTGATCGCATGCCACATAGAATCGATATTGGAGATGGACAAACCATTCGCCAAACAGGAGTTTTTGAACCCCATCTGGAAACTGCTGCTGACTTGAGACCTGATGTAAGTCATGCTACTGAAACATTGCTAGAAAACCCAATGCAAGAACTCCTACCAAAGGGAGCATCAGCTTCGGTTGTTTCCAAAATTCAAAAAAAGCATCAACACCACAATGAACAAGAAATTGCGAGAGTTCTGGAAATCGCACTTCAACGCAACGGACCGGTACATCTAAATATTCCTCTTGAAGAACCACTCTACGAAACTACTACTGAGGTTCTTCCTTTACCATCAAAAGCGTGGCAACAAGCTCCCTTGGTATTGGATAATACCAAGATTAAGTCCTTGACAAAGCGCTGGCACGATTCTCCTAAAAAATGGGTAATCATTGGGGTAATGACACCAAATTCTATTGATGAAACACTACTAGAGACTCTTTGTAACGATCCCTCGGTAGTTGTGTTTACGGAAACAACCTCAAATATTTCACATTCAAAAGCCATTGGTTCTATAGATGTATTGTTGGCTCCTTTAGAGCGCGCTTCAGAGGAATACAAAAGATCTATACAGCCGGAAATTATTTTGAGTTTTGGAGGAATGGTAGTTTCAAAAAAAATAAAAGCATTTTTGCGAAATTTCCGTCCTAAACATCATTGGCATGTAGATCAAAAAAAAGCGTATAATACCTATTACACATTAGATGAACATATACAATGTTCTCCAAAGGCATTCTTAGAATTCATTTATAAGTTCCCCGTAACTAAAACAAGCGATTTTCAAGAAAAGGTCTTGAAGTGTTATAAGCAATGCCGGCAAAAAGGTTTCGATTATTTGTCCAATATCTCTTTTTCAGATTTAAAAGTGTTTGAGTTTTTGGCAAGTAGATGGCCTACCGGATTCCAATTACAACTGGCTAATAGTTCGACAATTCGTTATGCCCAACTGTTTTCATGGCCAGCAGACACACAATTTTTTTGTAATCGTGGAACCAGTGGAATAGACGGTAGCACTGCAACGGCTGTAGGAGCCGCTGTGACAAGTCAAAGACCTACAGTACTCATTACGGGAGATTTGAGTTTTTTTTACGACATCAACGGTTTGTGGAATAATTACCTTCCAAATAATTTTAAAATCATTTTAATCAACAATGCAGGCGGCGGAATATTTCGCATTTTGCCAGGAGAAAAAGACAGTTCGAAGTACGATACTTATTTTGAAACGATTCATCAAAGAGATGCACGATATCTTGCGAAAGCCTTTGGGTTTGGATATCGAAGAGTCCGCTCTTTGGGTTCTTTAAAAAGAAAGCTCTCCCGATTTTTTGCATCAAACAAAACTCCTCAGATTTTAGAGATTCAAACCCCAAGAAAAATAAACGATAAGGTTTTATTGGATTATTTTAAGACAATGGATTCAAAATCTATATTTTCGTAAAAAAATAATAAATGAGAAAATGGGAATCCTTAGGAACCTATAGTGATATTCTTTTTGAGTTTTACAAAGGCATAGCAAAAATAACAATCAACCGACCCGAAGTATACAACGCTTTCCGTCCAGAAACCAATATCCAAATGTTGGAGGCTATGGAAATATGTAGAGAACAAAGCGATATTGATGTTGTAGTTTTTACAGGAATAGGAGAGAAGGCTTTTTGTAGTGGAGGTGATCAAAATGTAAAAGGAGTAGGGGGTTATGTAGGTGAAGACGGCGTTCCCAGATTGAATGTACTTGATTTGCATAAGCGAATCCGGGAACTACCCAAGCCAGTAATTGCTATGGTCAATGGTTATGCAATAGGAGGAGGGCATGTTCTTCATGTGGTTTGTGATTTAACCATTGCTAGTGAAAATGCCATTTTTGGCCAGACAGGACCCAAAGTGGGAAGTTTTGATGGTGGATTTGGATCTTCCTATTTGGCACGCCATGTGGGTCAAAAGAAGGCAAGAGAAATTTGGTTTTTATGTCAACAATATTCAGCGCAAGAAGCTTTGGAAATGGGGATGGTTAATAAAGTTGTTCCTTTAGAACAATTAGAAGATACTGTAGTTGAATGGTGTCAAATAATGCAAGAGCGAAGTCCGCTTGCCCTTCGAATGCTCAAGCGATCTTTAAACGCAGAGTTGGATGGTCAGCACGGATTGATGCAGTTGGCTGGTGATGCTACTTTAATGTATTATCTTATGGATGAAGCACAAGAAGGAAAAAAAGCCTTTTTAGAAAAGCGCGCCCCTAATTTTAAAAAATACCCTAAGTTTCCTTAAAATATGATGACCAAGACCAAAGTTTGGATTCGTGCTGCACGCCTTCGAACTTTGCCCCTTTCTGTATCTGGTATCATCGTAGGAAATGCTTTGTGTCTTTCTGAAAATAATTTTTCTTGGATTCTTTTTTTGCTCATGCTGCTTACTGCTATAAGCTTTCAAATCATTTCCAATTTTGCAAATGATTATGGTGACGGAATTAAGGGGACAGATAACGATGCAAGGTTGGGACCGGAACGTGTTTTTCAAGCAGGGTTACTCAGCAGAAAAGAATTAAAAAACGGAATTTTCGCAAGTTCTGTTTTTGCTCTAATACTAGCTATTACAGTAATTCTTTTAGCATTTGGAGCAAACTCACTATTCTATTTAGGAGTGTTTTTGGCGTTGAGTTTTATAAGTATTTGGGCTGCTATCTCCTATACCGTAGGAAAAGGAGCTTATGGTTACAGAGGATTGGGAGATCTTTTTGTCCTTCTTTTTTTTGGTGGATTGAGTGTGCTGGGATCCTATTTTGTTCAGCTTAAGACATTTGATTTTAATGTGCTTTTATTTGCTGTTGTAATTGGATTTCTTTCCGTTGGAGTTTTAAACCTTAATAATATGAGAGATCTTGATAATGATGCTGCGGTTGGAAAAAAAACGTTTGCTGTTTTTTTAGGAAAGACAAAAGCAAAGCTCTATCATTTGTTTTTAATTGGAGGGGCAACTGTTTTATTAATAGGTGTTTTTATTACCACAGAACTCAATTATTTTTGGCTTCCTATGCTGGTTGTATTTCCATTGGTGAGACACATGAAAGTAGTTGTGACTAATAAGCTTCCAAAAAAGTTAGATCCCGAGTTGAAAAAATTAGCCTTAACAACTTTTTTTCTATCGGTATTAATCTTTATCGCTTTACATTTAGGCTAATGCAGGCACGCTATTACAAACACCGTTTTCAATTTAAACAACCTAGTGGTACCTCTAGGGGGATTCTAACAGCAAAAGATAGTTGGTTTATTGAACTTCAAGACACAGAAAGAATAGGGGTAGGGGAATGTAGTTTGTTAACTGGCTTGAGTTACGATGATAAACCAAATTTTGAAAAGCAATTATCTTATCTGTGCGAGGCAATTAATAGTAATAAACCTCTTCCAGAACTAACAGAATGGCCCGCTTTGGAAATGGGGTTTGAAACTGCCTTACTTGATCTGAATCAGAAAAACCCTTACACCTTATTCCACTCAAATTTTTCTAGAGGAGTGGATTCGATTCCTATTAACGGACTAGTTTGGATGGGAAGTTTTGAATTTATGAATGCACAGATTAAGCGATTATTAGAAAATGGATTCAACTGTATTAAATTAAAAATAGGAGCCCTAAATTTTTTAAACGAGCTGGATCTTTTAGCACAGATCCGAAGTGAATATGGGCCAACAGATGTCGTGATACGTGTAGATGCTAATGGAGCGTTTTCTTCAGTTGATGCTTTAGAAAAATTGAAACGCCTAAGTGAGTTTGACGTCCATTCCATTGAGCAACCTATCGCCATTAATCAACATGAAGCCATGAAGGTTTTATGTGATGAAAGTCCACTTCCTATTGCTTTGGATGAAGAACTTATTGGACATTTTACTACAGAAGAGCAAGAATCCTTGATAAGAACTATACAACCCCAATATCTTATTTTAAAACCCTCTTTAATTGGAGGTTTTAAACGCTCTCAACAATGGATTGAGATTGCTGAATCCCACGGAATAGGCTGGTGGGTAACAAGTGCTTTAGAAAGTAACATTGGATTGAACGCAATTGCCCAATGGACTTATCAAATGAATTTTACGGGTCATCAAGGATTGGGTACGGGTTCCCTTTTTACTAATAATATTGTGAGCCCTTTAGTCATTAAAAGAGGTTGTCTTTGGACAGATAAATTAATACCTTGGGGAAAATTACCTTAGTATGTTTTTAGAACAGGCCGTACCTTATAAAAATCCCTTTTGGACCTATCTCCTCGGTTCTTTTGTCATCATCATCTTCACATTTATTGGTCAATTGCCACTCACTTTTTTTTTAACTGGAGATGCATTAGCTGCCTCAGGAGGGGATCCCATGTTGGCCTTAAGAAATCTAGACAAAAATTTGCAATTGTTTTTGCTAATGATCCCCTTTGCAATAGGATTTCTCGGACTTCTGTTAGTTGTTAAAAAACTCAATGAGCGAAGTTTACTTAGTATATCAAGCTCCCGTAAAGCTTTAGATTGGCAAAGAATACTTTTTGCTTTTATGGTTTGGGGTGGGGCAAGTATTGTCTTAATTTTTAGTGATTACATGATCTCTCCAGAATCCTATCAGTGGAATTTTGATCTAAAAGCCTTTGCTTTACTGTTCCTTATCGGCGTTGTATTAATACCAATACAGACGAGTTTAGAGGAGTATATTTTTAGAGGTTATTTAATGCAAGGTTTTGGCACATTGTTTAGAAATCGTTGGGCACCCTTATTAATGACATCATTGGTTTTCGGGAGTTTACATATTTTCAATCCTGAGGTTGAAAAACTAGGCTATGGTTTATTAGTTTACTACATTGGAACTGGTTTATTTTTGGGGGTTTTGACATTAATGGATCAAGGAATTGAACTTGCTCTAGGCTTTCATGCGGCAAATAATTTATTAACAGCATTATTAGTTACCTCCAGTTGGACAGCCTTTCAAACAGAATCTATTTTAATAGATGTTTCTGAACCTTATTTATGGGGAGAAATTATAATTTCACTTTTATTTCTTTACCCCCTGTTTTTAGTTCTAATGTCTAGAAAGTATCAATGGTCTAATTGGAAGAAAAACCTTATCGATCGATTTTAAATATGCTCATACCAGATTACACAAAAATTCACAATAGATTTAGACTGAATGGTTATTGCTATAATCAATCCACTTTAAAAGAAGTTGCGTATAATTTCATAAAAGAGGGAGATTTTTACGAACGATTTCTAGGAGACTTTTTGATGGATTGGTTGGATCAGTCAGAGACAATAATTTTAGAGAGTTCCGGAACTACTGCGGTCCCTAAAAAACTCCTTTTTAAAAAACAATCTTTGGTTAACAGTGCCATAGCAACAGGAGATTACTTTGGAGTAAGTGTTGGAGATCGAGCTTTGCATTGCCTTCCAGCAAATTATATTGCAGGTAAAATGATGTTGATACGTGCCATGATTTTAGGCTTAGAAATCGATTTAATTTCTCCTTCAAAAAATCCATTTTACAAAAACAATAAGACTTATGACTTTGTGGCAATGACCCCAATGCAAACATTTCACTCTTTAGCTGAATTAAACAAGGTCAAAAAACTTATAGTAGGAGGTGCCTATGTTTCATCTGCTCTTCAGCAGGCCTTAATCAAAGCTAAAATAAATGCCTTTGAGACCTATGGAATGATGGAAACCTTATCTCATATCGCAATTCGCACCATGACGGACCCTGTCTCCGAATTTAAATGTTTACCAGATATTACCGTACGACAAGACGAACGAAAATGTTTGATCATTGATGCTCCCAAGTTAGATGTTCAAAACCTGGTAACCAATGATGAAGTAGTCCTTATTAGTCCCACACATTTTCGATTGATCGGTAGGATCGATCACGTAATTAATTCGGGAGGAATAAAGCTCCACCCTGAACAAATTGAGCGTAAACTTTCTGAAACTCTTGCATTTCATTTTTTTATTGACCAAATTTCAGATTCTGTACTAGGAGAAAAGGTTGTTTTGGTGGTAAAGGATGATCCAGAAATTAAATTGGAAAAATTACACAGTCAAATCAAAAATTGTAAATCACTTGATGCTTATGAAATTCCCAAAGCAATTATTTGTTTTAAAGACTTCGTTCAAACGCACAGTGGGAAAGTAAAAAGAAAACAGACGATGGCTCAGAAACCGCATCGTATTTTAGACCTGTAAAACTCCCAGATTAAATTTTTCAGAACTTGGAGCATGGTTTGCAATGTCAATGCCCATACTTATCCATGATCTGGTTTCAGCAGGATCAATCACAGCATCAACCCATAAACGAGAAGCACCATAAATGATTTCAGTTTTATTTTCGTAATCGTTATTGATTTTTTTTCTTAAAGCAGCTTCTTTTTTATCATCTACTTCAATTCCAGCTTTTTTTGCTGCAGATTTTTCGATTTGTAGCAAAACGTTGGCTGCTTGACTTCCACCCATCACAGCCATTTTAGCTGTCGGCCAAGCCAGCATGAGTCTGGGGTCGTAGGCTTTTCCGCACATAGCGTAATTTCCTGCACCAAATGAATTTCCTATGACCACGGTAAATTTGGGAACCACGGAATTAGCTACAGCGTTGACCATTTTTGCACCATCTTTTATGATTCCTCCGTGCTCTGCTTTGCTACCTACCATAAATCCTGTCACATCTTGAAGAAAAACCAAAGGAATATTTCGTTGGTTACAATTAGCTATAAACCGCGTGGCTTTGTCTGCGGCATCTCCATAAATTACCCCACCAAATTGCATTTCTCCTGATTTACTTTTTACAATTTTTCTCTGGTTTGCAACAATTCCTACGGACCAACCGTCAATTTTTGCATAGGTCGTTACTAACGTTTGGCCGTATTCTTTTTTGTATTCGTCCATAGAATCCTCGTCAACGAGTTGTTCTAAAATTTCATAGGTGTCATAGGGTTGTGTATTTGTTTTGGGGAGAATTTTGTAAATCATTTCGGGATCATTACTACGCGGACCTTTGGATTTAGTTCTTTGAAAGCCTGCTTTAGGTTGCCCCCCTATTTTTTCAATAAGACTTTTTATTTTGTCTAAAGCCGCTTGGTCATCTTTTACTTTATAATCTGTTACTCCACTAATTCCACTATGGGTATCAGCGCCTCCTAAAAATTCATTATCAACTTCTTCGCCTATGGCAGCTTTGACTAAGTAGCTTCCTGCTAAAAAGATACTTCCTGTTTTTTCAACTATAATAGCCTCGTCTGACATGATAGGGAGGTAAGCCCCACCAGCAACACAGCTTCCCATTACCGCAGCTATTTGAACGATTCCCATACTACTCATCTTCGCATTGTTTCTAAAAATGCGACCAAAATCTTCCTTATCTGCAAAAATTTGGTCTTGTAGTGGCAAATAAATTCCAGCACTATCTACTAGATAAATGATGGGTATTTTGTTTTCCATTGCAATTTCTTGAGCTCTAAGATTTTTCTTAGCGGTCATAGGAAACCAGGCTCCTGCTTTTACAGTAGCATCATTAGCAACGATAACACAACGTTTGCCTGAAATTTTACCTATTACAACGACCACACCAGCGGCTGGGCATCCTCCATGTTCCTCATACATATTTTCAGCAGCTAAAATTCCAATTTCAAAGACAGAATTGGGATCGTCAACAAGCTGATTAATGCGTTGTCTGGCAGAGAGTTTACCTTGCTCATTTAGTTTTTTTAGTCGTTCTTTACCTCCTCCTTGTTTTATTGATCGAACGCGAGCCTGCAGTTTAGACCATGCCATTTTTACGGCATCTTTATTTTTTTCTTGTTCTAAATTCATGTTGATATAATGACTTTGCTAAAGTACTAATTTCTATAGGTGTCATTTTAAATAAATGTTCGATATTTGTTTTGGATAGAAACAAATATGGGTTTAAATAAAAATAAAATTGTAGGCTATTCCGCATTATTCATAGCAATAATAGGAAGCGCATTAATTCTAATAGGTGTGTTAAAGTACCCCGATTATGCTATTGGCTTCTCTACTGCTGGAGTAGGGTTTTATGCCATAGCTTGGGCATTTAATGCCTTAAGAGGAAGAATTTAATATGTCAGACGATAAAAAGGTTATCTTTTCGATGAATGGGGTATCAAAGACCTATCCCAGTGCCAATCAACCTGTTTTAAAGAATATTTATTTAAGCTTTTTTTATGGAGCTAAAATCGGTATTCTTGGACTCAATGGATCAGGAAAATCCACTCTATTAAAAATCATTGCTGGTTTAGATAAAGATTTTCAGGGAGATGTAATCTTTTCAAATGAATATAAAGTAGGCTACCTTGAACAAGAGCCTGAACTCGATGAAGAGAAAACTGTTTTAGAAGTGGTCAAAGAAGGAGTTGCCACGACTGTAGCAATACTAGACGAATACAATAAAATCAATGATCAGTTTGGGCTCCCAGAGGTTTATGAAAATGCAGATAAAATGCAGCAACTCATGGATCGTCAAGCTCAACTACAAGATGAGATTGATTCGGCAAATGCTTGGGAACTGGACACACAGCTTGAAATAGCAATGGACGCCTTAAGAACTCCTCCTAGTGATCAAAAGATCAGTGTTCTTTCTGGGGGGGAACGCCGCCGTGTGGCCCTTTGTCGCTTGCTATTGCAGAAACCAGAGGTATTGCTTTTGGACGAACCCACCAACCATCTAGACGCAGAATCTGTTCATTGGTTAGAACATCATTTAGCTCAATATCAAGGAACGGTAATTGCGGTAACACACGATCGTTACTTTCTGGATAATGTAGCGGGATGGATTTTAGAGCTGGATCGAGGTGAAGGGATTCCATGGAAAGGTAATTACTCTTCCTGGTTGGATCAAAAATCCAAGCGTTTAGCACAAGAACAAAAACAATCTTCAAAACGTCAAAAAACATTAGAACGAGAGTTGGAATGGGTCCGTATGGCGCCTAAAGGAAGGCAAACCAAACAGAAAGCTCGTTTGGCAAATTATGATAAGTTAATGAGTCAGGACCAGAAACAAGTTGATGAAAAATTGGAAATTTTTATTCCTAATGGACCCCGTTTAGGCACGAATGTAATCGAAGCTTCAAAGGTTGCAAAGTCTTTTGGAGAGAAGCTCTTGTACGATGACCTCAATTTCAACTTGCCTCAAGCAGGAATCGTAGGAGTTATCGGACCCAACGGAGCTGGAAAATCTACTGTATTTAAAATGATAATGGGTGAAGAAAACCCTGATGGGGGGACGTTTACCGTCGGGGATACTGTAAAACTTGCTTATGTTGACCAATCCCATTCCAATATTAATCCTGAAAAATCAATTTGGCAAAATTTTAGTGATGAGCAAGAATTGATTATGCTTGGAGGAAGGCAGGTCAATTCTAGAGCTTTTCTTAGCCGATTTAATTTTAGTGGTAGCGAGCAAAATAAAAAGGTGGCTTCCCTATCCGGAGGAGAAAGAAACAGACTCCATTTAGCGATGACATTAAAAGAAGAGGGAAATGTTTTACTTCTAGATGAACCCACAAACGATTTAGATGTGAATACCCTTCGCGCTTTAGAAGAAGGTTTGGAAAACTTTGCTGGTTGCGCTGTGGTGATTTCTCACGACCGTTGGTTTTTAGATCGAATTTGTACTCATATCCTTGCCTTTGAAGGGGATTCGCAAGTTTACTTTTTTGAAGGCTCGTATTCGGATTATGAGGAAAATAAGAAGAAGCGCTTAGGTCAGGATATCATGCCAAGAAGAATTCAATACCGAAAACTAACACGAGATTAGTCAAGGGTTAACTCCATTTTAATATTTCCACGCGAATATATTACGTCAGCTTCCATTGGAACTTCTTTAAAACCGTATTTTCGGTAGAGGTAAATAGAGTTTTCTAGTAGGGTACTCGAGTAAAGAATAATTTTTTCCCAATGGTGTTTTTCAGCAAAGTCAATTGCAAATTGCATCATGACATTTCCATAGCCTTGACCTCTATATTTGGGATCAATAGCCATTTTGCTAAATTCGAATAATTTTGCTCCCTTTTTAATATAAGCAAAGGTGCCAATCGTTACTCCGTTTAGTTCTGCCATAATAATGAACCCACCAGTATCTAAAATTTCGCTTTGGGGATTACTTAATACACGATCATCTATGGGTTCAACTTCAAAATAAGTCTCCAACCATTCGATATTGAGTGCTTTAAAAATGAAAGCGTCTTCAGAAGCAAATTTTCTAAAGTCAAGTTTAGTCATTTCCCGTCATTTCTTCAGGACGAACCCATTGGTCAAATTCTTCCGCAGTTAAATAGCCCAAATCAAGGCAAGCTTCTTTAAGGGTTGTTCCTTCATCGTGTGCTTTGTTCGCTATTTCGGCTGCCTTGTAGTATCCAATTTTAGTGTTCAATGCAGTAACCAGCATCAAAGAGTTTTGAACTAGTGCATCAATGCGTTTGTGATTGGGTTCAATGCCGATGACACAATTTTCTGTAAAACTCATACTAGCATCTCCAAGTAGTTGAGCCGATTGAATTAGGTTAGCAGCCATCATGGGTTTAAATACATTCAATTCATAATGCCCTTGAGTTCCTCCCATACTCACCGCTACATCATTACCCATAACTTGAGCACAGACCATAGTCAGTGCTTCACACTGGGTGGGATTTACTTTCCCAGGCATGATGGAACTCCCGGGTTCATTTGCTGGAATAATGAGCTCCCCTATTCCTGAACGGGGTCCAGAAGCCATTAAACGGATATCATTTGCAATTTTATTTAGGGAAACAGCAATTTGCTTTAAAGCTCCATGGGTTGCCACCATTGCATCGTGCGCAGCTAGTGCTTCAAATTTATTTGGCGCACTGACAAAAGGTAAACCAGTAAATTTAGCGATGTATGCTGCTACCTTTTCAGAATATCCTTTAGGAGTATTAATGCCCGTTCCAACCGCTGTTCCTCCTAAGGCGATTTCACTGAGATGTTTTAAAGAAAATTCTAATGCTTTAATACCGTAATCTAACTGGGCTACATAGCCTGAAAATTCTTGTCCAAGGGTGAGGGGTGTGGCATCCATTAGATGGGTTCTTCCTATTTTAACAACCTTCTGAAAAGCTTTGGCCTTTTGATCTAAAGCAGCACGCAAATGTTTTAAACCTGGGAGGGTAACCTCTACGATTTTTTTATAAGTAGCGATATGCATACCCGTTGGAAAGGTATCGTTAGAAGATTGGGATTTATTGACATCATCATTGGGTGCTAGGATTTTTTCACCTTCGCCAAGTGTATTTCCTGAAAGTACTTGTGCACGATTGGCAATCACCTCATTTACATTCATATTACTCTGAGTTCCAGAACCTGTTTGCCATATCACCAAGGGAAATTGATCGTCTAAGGCTCCGGATAGTATTTCATCACATACTCTAGCTATTAGATCTCGCTTTTCTGCGGTTAATACTTTTAAATCACAATTTGTATAGGCAGCAGCTTTTTTTAGATAGGCAAAACCATAAACAACTTCTAAAGGCATAGATGCTGGGGCACCTATTTTAAAATTGTTTCTAGAACGTTCCGTCTGAGCTCCCCAGTATACTTCTTTAGGGACTTTTACTTCTCCTAGAGTATCCTTTTCTATCCGATATTCCATCTATAATTATTTTAATACAAAAATACTAGGTTTCATAGAAACGCTTTTAAAATGGGGAAAATATTTGTTGAAAAGCGTGCTTAAATTTTTATTTTAAGAAAATAAAATTGAAAAAAAACCTTATTTTTGTACTAATAAAACGAACCAATGTTTGAATTTGATCAGTACCTAGGATTTCTTTCTTTTCTAACCATACTTACCATTGGCTTTTGGTTAATGATTTTTTTGCTCACTTTTGTAATCCCTTATTGGTTAATCGGGGCTTTAAGAGAATACATTAAGTACGGGAGGAAAGTGGAAGTTGAAAAACAAAAGAAATAAATAGAGGAGCAATAAAGCTCCTTTTTTTTGTCTTAGAAGTCTGGTCCTTCTCCCTCATCACCACCAAAACCTTGGTTACGATTCCTTTTTCGATCCATTTTTCTTTCGTTAATACGATAGGTAAAGGTCATTATATAAGAGGGCTGTCTCCATTGAAATTCTGTATAATTTCTAAAGTCTGCAGTCTCCGTAGTACTCTTTCTTATTGAAGAATTTAAAATATCGCTTGCCTGAAAAGATAAGGTTCCTTTGTTTTTGAAAATATTCTTATTCAACGCTCCAGAGAACCTAAAGATTCCTTTAGACTCTGTTTGTGCATTTGCTCGAGGACCAAAATAAAATCCTCTTAATTGTGTGTTGATTCCAAAGGGTAGTGGAAAACTACTATTAATTCTGGCAAACCAGCTTACAATTTCTCGATCTAAGGAGGCTCCATTATAAGTCCCTATAGTCTCTGAGTTAAAGAGATTAAAGTTCCCGCTTATTCGTACTCTTCGCTTGGGAGTGTACGTCAAGGTAAACTCAGTTCCTGTTCTAATATTCTCTGATAAGTTTACTGAGGTAGATCTAAATTCTGGAAGTTCAACTAAGGGATCCTGACTTACTATAACCAGGGCACCTGTAGCCTCAGTTATTCTTTCAATGACCTGTGTTGCTTTCTGATAATATACAGAACCATTAAAGGTAAATTTATCCCAACGCTTTAGATATCCTAAGTCCACCAAATTCGAGTAGGAGGGATCTAAGTCGGGATTACCTTGTCTAAAGAAGGTAAGACTGGTTAACGATCTAAATGGATTTAACGACCAAGACCGCGGACGTCTTATGCGTCTGCTGTAGCCCAGAGTAACATTTTCTTTTTCATTAAATTCATAGGAAAGATTTAATGTTGGAAACCAGTCTGTGTAATCCTTTTCTTTAAAAATATTTGCTGTTTTTTGATCTATTTCAATATGGGTTTTTTCCATCCGAAGTCCCATTAAATAGGAAAAATTCTCAATCTTTTGTCCAAACTGAGTATAAGCTGCATTTACATTTTGCGTAAATCCTAAGAAATTTGTTAGTTCTGCATTGGGAGTCCTTCCAGCCTCTAATAAATCAAAAACATTGTAATCTGTTTCTTGAAAACTAAAATTTCCGCGATACCCTAATTCGAATTGTGTTTTTTCATTTATGGGCCATACGTAATCCATTTGTAAAAGAGTTCTGCGCTGGTCTTCTAGACTTTCAGACTCTTGATTAAAGGTTTGGGTGTTTTCTGCAAAATCACTTTCGTCTTCTCCGCTAGTTTCGGTTTGAAACTCAACGATGAGTTCGTGTCCTTTGTCATCAAACTTTTTTGTAAAATTTGCTGTGAATTGTTGCGAATCGTCAACCTCTTCTTCATCTTGAAAACGCCCGAATCTGTCTAGAATAAGCCCCTTTGCATCAAGATTTACAATTTCCGTAATATTATTACTTTCGTTATTACTTTTTCGAACAAAACCACTTAAGGTCAAAGAAGTTTTTTCATCAAAATAATATTCTGCACCTAGGTTAAAAAAAACGCTTTTACTATTTCGATTGTATTCTCGATCTTCATTGACAAATCGAAGAGGGTCAAAATTTTCACTTTCAAAAATACCTCCTCCTCTAGATTCCGAATCTCTAAGGGACGTAGTACTGAACAGATTCAATTTTTTTGTTCTCCAATTCAAGGTTGCATTTCCTCCGTAGGTTGTTGGAAAGCCACCATTTAAAATGAAAGATCCATTAAATCCTTCCAATTCATCTTTTTTGAGAATTACATTCAAGATACCTGCAGTTCCTGAAGCTTCGTATCGGGCTGAGGGGGAAGTAACCACTTCTACTTTTTCAATGGATTCCGCCGGAAGTGAGCGCAACCCCTGAGGTCCAGATAAACCTACTAATCCTGAGGGCTTTCCATTAATAAGTATCCGCACGTTGTCGTTTCCTCTTAAAGAAATATTTCCTTCTACATCAACGGATACTGAAGGAACATTATCTAATACATCGGCCACAGATCCTCCTCGAACGGTAATGTCTTTACCAACATTATAAATGCGTTTATCAAGGCGAATTTCAACTTCTGTTCGTTCACCAATGAGTTCAACTTCCTCCAAAGATTCAGCAGCTATGTTTAAAGGAATTATCCCCAAATCTTCTTCTGCACGAATGGTTTTGTCCTTAATTTCGATTTTATCAAAACCAATATATTCTATACTTACATCATTACGACTACCGAAACCCAAAAATTTATTTACTGCACTTTCGGAATTGTAATAAGTCGGATTTCTTTTTTCGTAATTGTCGCCTAATCTTACATCATAATCTGCGTCAATGTCTTTTGCTTTCATCTCATCACGATAATAAGAAGTTAGAAAGTCTTTATCCATGTCGCCAAACTTGATATGAACATCATCATAGCACTCTTTTTTTTCGCCATGATAATCTTCTCTTATTTTTGGTGTATCAGTTTCAACATAAAAACAATTATCATGGTAAAGGTCGCCACCACTTTGACCATACTTTGAGATCATATTTCTAATTGTATCAACATCTTCTTGTGGTTGATGAGTTCTAACTAAAACATCAATTTTAGTTTTTGCAATAGAACGCATATCATTGTATGTTTCTTTTGCTTGTTGCCATGCTTTCTTAAATTTTGAATTATCTTCAAAATGGTTTTGAAATACATCAGCAATCACTTTACGCTTGTCAGCGTTAAGTGTTATTCTTTTTTGTTTTTCCATATTTATATTTCCTTTCATAAAAATTGTTTTAATGTATTGACAAAATAAAGTCAAGGGATTATAT
>JALRDC010000032.1 GCA_023262245.1 Flavobacteriaceae bacterium | reverse complement strand
TGTGAAATATGAGATTTACGAGCTGTAATTCAGCGCTCGACTTGCTTACCCTTTCATGCGTCCTGCTGTCAAAACCAGTCGACCCCATGAGTTTCAATGAACATAACAGTTTGCGAATTTACAAATATTAAGCCAAAGCCTTTTTTAATGACCGATTATTTCGTGTTTATCCATCCAAAGTCTGAGATATACCGTTATCTTTGCGGCGTTTAAAAAATGCTATGAAAGCCATTAAAAATATCGCGATTATTGCCCATGTTGATCATGGCAAGACCACTTTAGTAGATAAGATTTTACATCATTGCAATTTGTTTCGGTCAAATGAAACTACGGGGGAACTCATATTAGACAACAATGATTTAGAGCGGGAACGCGGTATTACCATTTTGTCAAAAAATGTGGCGGTAAACTATAAAGACGTTAAAATTAATATCATTGACACTCCGGGACACGCAGATTTTGGGGGGGAAGTAGAACGTGTTTTAAATATGGCGGACGGCGTACTTTTGTTGGTAGATGCTTTTGAAGGTCCGATGCCTCAGACCCGTTTTGTACTTAAAAAAGCGATTGATCTAAAATTAAAGCCACTTGTAGTAATTAATAAAGTTGACAAGGAAAACTGTACTCCCGAACAAGTCCACGAAGCGGTATTTGATTTGATGTTTGAATTGGGTGCGGAGGAATGGCAATTAGACTTTCCCACGGTATATGGGTCTGCAAAAAATAATTGGATGAGCACGGACTGGAAACAGGAAACCGATTCAGTTGCTCCTTTGTTAGACATGGTCTTAGAGCATGTTCCCAGCCCTAAAATTGAAGAAGGAAATACACAAATGCTTATTACTTCCTTAGATTATTCATCTTTTACAGGAAGAATCGCCATAGGAAGACTGCAAAGAGGGCATTTAGAAACCAATATGAAAATAAATTTAATTAAAAGAGATGGCTCACAGCTTAGCTCACGGATTAAAGAATTGCATCTTTTTGATGGACTAGGACGCAAAAAAGTGGAACGAGTAGCAGCGGGTGATCTCTGCGCCGTTATTGGTTTAGAAGGATTTGAAATAGGAGACACCATTGCAGATTTTGAAGCTCCAGAAGCCCTGCCCACCATAGCCATTGATGAACCTACCATGAGCATGCTCTTTACGATAAACGATTCTCCTTTTTTTGGACAAGAAGGAAAATTTGTTACTTCAAGACACATAAGGGAGCGCTTAGAAAAGGAGCTGGAGCGGAACTTAGCGATGCGTCTTGAAGAAACCGATGCTGCGGACAAGTTTATTGTCTTTGGCCGAGGGGTATTACACCTTTCGGTTTTGATTGAGACCATGCGACGAGAGGGCTATGAGTTGCAGATTGGACAACCTCAGGTTATTATCAAAGAAATTGAGGGCGTAAAACACGAACCCATTGAAGAGTTGACCATTGACTTGCCAGAGCATGTCTCTGGAAAGGCTATTGAAATGGTAACCCTTCGCAAGGGGGAAATGCTTAGCATGACTCCCAAGGGAGACCGGATGGTTTGCGAGTTTATTGTTCCTTCCCGAGGAATTATCGGCTTGAGGAATCAGTTGTTAACCGCTACTGCTGGAGAAGCCATTATGAATCACCGTTTTAAAGAGTTTGCTCCTTTTAAAGGAGACATCCCGGGTCGTATTAACGGTTCCTTAATCTCTATGGAAAAAGGGAATGCCATTCCTTATTCTTTGGATAAATTACAAGAACGCGGGAAGTTTTTTGTAGCGCCCAATGAAGAGGTTTATACGGGACAGGTCATCGGTGAAAATTCTCGTGGGGACGACATGGTGGTAAATGTTACCAAAACCAAAAAATTATCAAACGTCCGTGCCGCGGGTTCAGATGATAAGGTCAAACTTGCCCCACCTATAAAGTTCTCTTTAGAGGAAGCTTTAGAATACATTCAGGGCGATGAGTACGTAGAAGTAACGCCCAGCAACCTTCGACTCAGAAAAGTATTTTTAGACGAAAACGAACGCAAGCGCCAAGCATCAAAAGCAGGGTAGAGGGCTTTGTTGAATTATAAAAAAGACCGTCCCTGCTGTACCCATATTATTTCGTGATAGGCTCATTGCCTTGGGGAAAGAGGGTTCTTGATTAATTCTTTAATTTGCTTTTGGTCTATTTTAAAGTATTGGAGCATATTCTTAACGTCTCGGCTATTAGTAGTGTGGGATATCAAGGCACTTCACTTTCCGTTTTGCTGTTAGTTTATTTTATGTAATTATTTTCATATAAGCACACCGTCTTCATTATTTATAGCCATTGTTTAACGAGTCATTTTTATCTTTTATAATATGCAACGATACTAGCTTTTGCCAATGTATGATTCCAAAGATTAAAACCAACAACAGCGGGGTTTGTATTTTCATTCAGCCCTAATTTTTCGGTTTTTAATGCATAAACTGTTATTACGTATTGATGAAGTCCGTGACTTTCTGGAGGGCATGGTCCTCCATAACCAGTTGTTCCATAATCTGTAATACTCTGAACAACGCCTTTAGGTGTTAGATTGAGTTCTGTATTTCCAGCTCCAGCTACTAATTCGTTAACACTTACTGGAATATCAAACATGACCCAATGCCACCATCCACTGCCAGTTGGAGCGTCAGGGTCGTACATTGTTATAGCAAAACTTTTTGTTCCTTTTGGAGCATTTTCCCAAAATAATTGGGGGGATTGGTTTTTGCCAGAACAACCAAACCCGTTAAATTCATTAATTTTTGTGGCTTCTCCACCTAAATCCTTACTTTTTAGGGTAAAGGTTTTTTGACCAAAAGCAGTTGTCGAAATTATCATCGACAGCACTAGAATTAAATTTGTTGTTTTCATATACATAATTAATTATAATCCAAATTTAGATAGTTAGACATTTATTTCATAACGGTTAGTATATGAAAAGTAGGCGAGGTACGAGCCTATTACTTATATCTTTTGTTATGTAGATCATTAGAGATTAAAATTATAGCCTAATGTTATTAAAACAGGCGAAGCATCATTAAATTCAACAACTCTTGGATCATTTTTTATTTGATTTATATCATTTTTAAAAGAGGATGATCTAATAGGAACTAATAGTCCAATATCCCAAAAATTACCCTCAGTTTTTCTAGAATTAATCTTGATGCCCATACCTAATGTAGCTCCAGTATAAACATTGTCGTATTCACTTAAACCTTTCACTTTAATAGCAACATTAGTTCCATACATCCCAGTTAAGTAAAACTGAGTTAAACTATTGCTTTCAAAATCTTTCAATAAACCCATGTTATAACCGACTCCATAAATTTGATAACCTAACCCTCCAAATAAGCATAAGTTATCCACTAGATTAGTCCCAAACCTAATTCCAAGTACACCATAAGGGAGTCCATTTCCGATGCCTAAACTGCTTTCACCTTTCATTGAGCTAAGGTGATTGTCTTGAGCTTTAATTGTAGTTCCTGCAAATAAAGAAATAAGAACTAGCAATATTTTTACTAAGGTTTTCGTCATAGTTAAAATGTCCAATCGGAGTTAATTCTTTTAACACCATTACCAATTTTTTCCAATCTTTCTAAACCATTTTTAATAAAGAAAGAAAAATCCTCTTCTTGACCTTTTAATTTAGATTCAGGTCTTTTAGCTAGAATTTTATTCACTTTTTTTAGTTTCTTCTCATTATTAGGTGCGACTTGATGCAATCTTACAGCAGCCTTAATAGCTCCTATTGTTGGTTTTACTTCAATTATGTATGTTGAGTTGGCTTTGAGTTCTCCTTTAAGAAAATCCCTATTTTCAGACGCTACCCAACGGAGGTGAGGGCCCGGGGTATGCCCGCTCACGGCCACGTCGGTAGCCTCGCGCTGTGACCCGCGTCCTCTCTTGCATCCAGCCGACCGGTGCGGTCCACCTCGGGAACTACCTCGGTGCTCTCCGAAACTGGGTTGACGGGCAGCAC
>JALRDC010000148.1 GCA_023262245.1 Flavobacteriaceae bacterium | reverse complement strand
TTTAAAAGTAGCTTCTTCTCCTTTTTTAAGTTTAGAACCATCTTCTTTTTCCAAATGACGCGCAGGAACAAAAGCAACGATATCATCGTTAAAAGCTATTGTAGCTCCTTTGTCTACAACTTCGGTAATGGAAGCCTGGTGCTCTGTATCTAAAGCAAAGTCTTGTTCGTATTTATCCCATGGGTTTTCCATCGTGTGCTTGTGTCCTAAGCTAAGTTTTCGGCCTTCGACATCAAGTTCGAGAACAATTACATCTATTTTATCACCTAGAGTAAGAACCTCAGACGGGTGTTTTACCTTTTTGGTCCAAGACAAGTCAGAAATATAAACTAGACCGTCTATTCCCTCTTCAAGTTCAATAAACACTCCAAAATTGGTAAAGTTTCTAACTAGTCCTGTATGTTTAGAACCAATAGGATATTTGGAGGTAATATCCGTCCATGGATCAGGAGTAATTTGTTTGATTCCAAGAGACATTTTACGAGACTCGCGGTCAAGGGTTAAAATAACGGCCTCCACTTCATCTCCTACCTTTACAAAATCTTGTGCAGAACGAAGGTGTGTAGACCAAGACATTTCTGAAACGTGAACCAATCCTTCGACTCCCTCTTCAATTTCAACAAATGCTCCATAGTCTGCTATGACAACTACTTTTCCTTTTACGCGATCTCCTTCATTAAGAGTGTCAGATAATTGATCCCAAGGGTGGGCACTTAGTTGCTTTAATCCAAGTTGAATTCGAGATTTATTATCATCAAAATCTAAAATTACTACATTCAATTTTTGATCCAATTCAAGGATTTCGCTCGGATGATTAATTCTACTCCAAGAAAGATCTGTAATATGAATCAATCCGTCAACTCCACCTAAATCGATAAAGACCCCGTAAGAAGTGATGTTTTTCACAATTCCCTCTAGGACCTGACCTTTTTCTAACTGGCCAATGATTTCCTTCTTTTGCTCTTCTATATCTGCCTCGATGAGGGCTTTATGAGAAACCACTACATTTTTAAATTCATGGTTGATTTTTACTACTTTAAACTCCATCGTTTTGTTTACATACTGATCGTAATCGCGAATGGGTTTAACATCTATTTGAGACCCAGGTAGGAAAGCTTCAATGCCAAAAACATCTACTATCATTCCCCCTTTTGTTCTACATTTTACAAAACCACTGACAATTTCGGAATTATCATGCGCATTGTTTACTCGATCCCAAGCTTTTATAACACGTGCTTTTCTGTGAGAAAGTACAAGTTGTCCTGTGCGATCTTCTCGAGTATCCACAACAACTTCTACTTTATCCCCCACTTTGAGATCGGGATTGTAGCGGAATTCATTTAATGAGATTACTCCTTCAGACTTTGCGTTAATGTCAATGATGGCTTCTCGTTCCGTCATATAAACGACAGTTCCTTCGATGACATCATCATCTGAAGTATCCACAAAGTTTTCTTTAACTAGCTTTTCAAATTCATCAAGCTGCTTGTCGTCAATTACGTCAATACCTTCTTGGTAGTTATGCCAATTAAAATTATCTAGAAATTCTGCTTGTGCTTTTGTATCGTCTTGTTTGATTTCTTTATTATCTGAAACTACAGCAACGTCTTCAGTAGTATCAGCTACTGCCTGAGTAGCTTCGACAGCTTCTGCTTTTTTAGTTTCAGCTTTGGTTGTTTTTTTAGCGGTAGCCTTTTTTGCTGGTGCTTTTTTGGTTGCAGCAGCTTTTTTTGCAGTTGCTGTTTCCTTTTTAGTTTCAACAGCCTTTTTTGCAGAAGTAGTTTCCTTTTTTACAGTTGTTGTTTTTTTGGATGCCGCAGTTTTTGAAGTTGTCTTTTTAGCAGCAGTTTTTTTTGCAGCGGTCTTTGGTGCTGCTTTTCCTTTGGGTTCAGCGGTTTTTTTAACTGCTGAATCTTCGGTTGGTTTTTTAGCCATTTCCGAGGGGTTTTTGTATTCTGCCTTCGGGAAAACCTTCATTGCAAGGACAGAAGATGTTTATTTTTTAAATGTGCTTTCGGATTTTCCTACCAATTAAAAGCGTGCAAATATAACGGTAATGACTTGATTAACAAATAATAATCAGACTTTTTTAAATTGGCTTTAAAGAGCTACTTTTTTAGAAATATGAGACCAAAGGAGCTCGTATACCTCATCAATGCTAGCGTCGCTAACGTCAATTTCTATTGCATCTTCCGCTTTGATCATAGGACTGGTGGATCTGTTGCTGTCTAAATGATCTCTTTCCTTAAGATTTTCATGAACCGACTCAAGGGTTTGTTCATTCCCTTGTTCGAGTTGTTCCAAATGCCGGCGTTTTGCTCTTATCTCAGATCGAGCGGTTAAAAAGAATTTACACTCTGCCTCTGGAAAAACCACTGTTCCTATATCACGACCGTCCATAACGATTCCTTTATTTTCTCCCATGGTTTGCTGTTGGTTTACCAGAAAAGCTCGAACCTCTGGAAGCTTTGCTACTTGGCTTACATGACCTGTTACCTCCACTTGTCGTATGGCTTTACTGATATTTTTTCCATTTAAAAAAGTTTGTTGTCCTTCGGAAGTATAACGAAATTGTATCTTGATTTGATCTAAACTTGCCAACAAACGCTGGGGATCAATACTTCCTTCGGGATCTTGCTTTAATGCAAAGTAGGTTACGGCTCTATACATAGCTCCCGTGTCAATATAAGTATAGCCAAGAGTATCTGCGAGTCGCTTGGATTGAGTGCTTTTACCTGTGGCCGCATGACCATCAATAGCCACTATGATTTTTTGCATAACTAAAGGTACAACTATCTTTTAGGCTTCCTTGAGTAAAAGAAAACTTTTTGCATTGGCTACATTTTGCTGGGTTACCGCCAAATCAATAACTTGTTTCATCTCTTCTACATAGTGAAATTTTAGCCCTTTTAGATAGCTTGCATTTATTTCTTCAATATCTTTTCGATTTTCTTCACAAAGTATGATTTCTTTGATTTTTGATCGTTTAGCTGCTAAAATTTTTTCTTTAATTCCTCCTACAGGCAAAACTTTTCCTCTCAAAGTAATTTCTCCTGTCATTGCCAGATTTTTCTTTACTCTTTTTTGTTTAAAAAGGGAGACCAGGGAAGTGAGCATCGTAATCCCTGCGCTAGGTCCGTCTTTAGGAGTTGCTCCTTCTGGGACGTGAATGTGTATGTTATAAGCATCAAAATTGAATTTTGAAAGACCTAAATCATTAGCGTTTGCTTTGATGTATTCCATAGCAATGGTTGCTGATTCCTTCATGATTTTACCTAGATTGCCAGTAATGCTAAGGTTCCCTTTACCGGGGGAAATAGCAGATTCAATAAACAAGATGTCTCCACCTACAGCGGTCCATGCAAGACCGGTAACAACTCCTGCCACATGATTGTTTTCATAAAGATCACGATGAATTTTGGCGGGGCCTAAAAGGGTCGGTAAATCAGAAATTTCAGGATTTTTGATGTAATCTTCTTCCATGGCAATAGACTTCGCAGCAAAACGAACGGTCTTAGCAATTTGCTTTTCTAATGAACGCACCCCTGATTCTCTAGTGTATTGTTCAACTATTTTCTCTAAAACCGTCTTTTTTAGCTTCAATTGATCCTTTTTCAACCCATGCTCTTTTAATTGCTTGGGAAGTAAGAACTTTTGAGCAATGGCTGTTTTTTCTTCAAGAGTGTAACCGCTAACATTGATCAATTCCATGCGGTCTAGAAGGGCTCGTTGTATGGTCCCAAGATTATTGGCTGTAGCTACAAACATGACTTTTGAAAGATCGTATCCCAACTCCAAAAAGTTATCGTAAAAATCACTATTCTGCTCGGGGTCTAAAACTTCTAGCAATGCCGAAGCTGGATCCCCTTGAAAGCTTGAAGAAAGCTTATCTATTTCATCTAGAACAAAAACTGGATTAGAGGTTCCGGCTTTTTTTAAACTTTGAAGAATTCTCCCCGGTAAAGCTCCTATATAAGTTTTCCGATGACCTCTGATCTCAGCCTCGTCGCGCATTCCTCCTAAAGAGATTCGAACATATTTTCTGCCGAGTGCTTCTGCAATAGATTTTCCTAAAGAGGTCTTCCCTACCCCTGGAGGTCCGTAAAGACAAAGAATAGGAGATTTCATATCATTGCGAAGTTTTAAAACAGCTAAATATTCAATCACTCTTTTTTTAACTTCCTCAAGGCCAAAATGGTCACGATCAAGGATCTTTTCTGCTCGTTTTAAATCAAAATTATCTTCTGAAAACGCTTCCCAGGGGAGGTCTAAAAAAAGATCTAAATAATTGCGCTGTATAGAATACTCAGCAACCTGAGGATTCATCCGCTGCAATTTGGACAACTCTTTGTTGAAGTGATCTTCCACTTCCTTTTTCCAAAGTTTTGTCTTGGCTTTCTTTTGCATCTCCTCTACTTCCTCTTCATAAGAAACACCGCCCAATTCTTCCTGAATAGTTTTCATTTGCTGATGCAAATAATATTCTCTTTGTTGGGAATCCATTTCAGATCGAACACGAGATTGAATGTCATTTTTTAAGGCAAGCTTTTGATACTCTTCGTTCATGTGCTTTAAACACATAATTGCACGCTGGTGTAAATTGATCTCGGATAAGATTTTCTGCTTTGCACCAACTTGTACATTCATATTCGAAGCCACAAAATTGATCAAAAAAGAAGGCGATTGAATGTTCTTAATCGCAAAGGTCGCTTCAGAAGGTATGTTAGGGTTTTCATTGATTATTTGTAAAGCTAAATCTTTAATAGAATCGATCGTAGCATTAAATTCTTTATCGCTTTTTTTTGGGGTTTCATCTGCGACATCTTCAATAGATGCCTTCATATAAGGCTGTTCCTCTAGAATACTTTTAATCTTAAATCTCTTTTTTCCCTGAATGATAATAGTCGTGTTTCCATCAGGCATTTTTAATACCCTTAAGATTTGAGCCACCGTCCCTAATTCATAAATGTCATTAGGTCCCGGGTTTTCTATACTTTCATTTTGTTGAGCGACAACTCCTATAATTTTGTCAGAAGCATTTGCGTCCTTTATAAGCTGAATGGATTTGTCACGTCCTGCGGTAATGGGAATTACAACTCCAGGAAACAAAACGGTATTTCGGAGAGGTAAAATAGGGACTGCTTCGGGAAGTGCCTCATTCTCTAAAGCTTCTTCATCTTCAGTTGTCATTAAAGGAATTAAATCCGCTTCGGATTCTAAGTCTTGCAGTGACAAGTTGTCAATTGCACTAAAAAAAGATTGAGCCATGTATTTTGTTTAAGTCATTTTGTCATTTTTCAGGAGGTAAGTTTCTTTATTTACTTGCAACTACAATAGTCAACCCTCCTCAAAAATTTTGTGTTTTATGTAATTCAATAGTTGTGCCATTGAAAAAAAATTATAAAAAACTGTAACAAAGCTTATATTAAAACCTCATATCTGTGAACGTCGTAAATTGAATTATAAACAACAACATATAGAGGTCCTTCTCCTGGCTTGTAAAAAGCGGGATCAAAAAGCTCAAATGGAATTGTATCAACGTTTTTATAAAGACACCTATCACGCTGCTTTTAGAATTCTAAAAAATAGCGATGATGCAATGGATGCCATGCAGGAAGCATTCATAACTGCTTTTCAGCGTTTAGATCAGTACAGTGGTGAGGGAAGTTTTGGTGGTTGGCTCCATAAGATTGTTGTTCGAAAAAGCATCCAGTACTATCACAAAAACAAAGTATTTGTCGCTAATGCTGGTCTGGAAAATTCCTTGCATTCAAATAATGATCTGCACGAAAGGGAAAATGAAAAAGCTGAAATCGCACCTGGAGCCCTGAATAAGGCCCTTAATAAACTAAATGAACGTTATCAATTGATTCTAAAATTGTATTATTTAGAAGGATATGATTACGAGGAAATAAGTGAAATTCTGAATTGGAGTTATGCTAATTGCAGAACTACCCTGTCACGAGCACGGGAACAATTAAAAAAACAACTGAATGGATAAAAAACTAACTAGAAAAGCATTTGAAAAATGGGCTGCAGATTTAAAAATCCCTAGCATTCCAGAGAGTCACGAACAGCGCTTTTTAAGACGTCTTGAAAGGCACAAGCAATACAAAATGCGAGGTTCATTATTGCGATGGGCTGCAGTGGCTCTCTTATTTTTAAGTTTGGGTGCAGGGTTTAATTTGATACAAACTCAACCGCAACCTGAAATTATCAAATTTTACCAAACTGAAACCTATCTAACTACCTTAATTCAAGAGCAAATAATACAGGTTGAACAATTGGATTTTGCAGGAGCTGATAAATTTATAGAACATGTAAAATTACAGCTAAATAGACTTCAGGAAGATTATCTAAAGCTTTATAAAGACTGGAATGAAAATCAAAATCAACCACAACTTATCAATGCATTGATAAACAATCTGAGAATCCAAATGGAACTTTTAGAAGAAGTTCAAAAACAATTCACACAAATTCAACAAAAAGATTATGAAAACATTTAAAACGTTTCTATTCCTTTTTCTTACCACAGGTCTTTTTAACGGCGTTGCTCAAAAAAAAGAGCAAAAAGAAATCCATAAAGAAATTGAGGTAAAGCCCGGTGTACTGGTAGAAATCGAAAACAAATTTGGCGATCTTAACATCAGTAGTTGGGAAGAAAATCGTGTCGTCATTGATATAGTCATTAGTGTTAAAGGGTTTAATGAAAATAAAATAGAGGAAAAACTTGAAGACATCACTGTGTATTTTGATCTAAAACCAGATCATATTGTAGCAAAAACCAAAATCGAAGATCACTGGAATTTTAAGCTATTTAACAATTCCCGTCTTAGTTATAAAATAGATTACACCATTAAAATGCCTCGAAGTGGAGAAGTGGATTTACAAAACGATTATGGAAGTATTGTATTGAATGCTTTAGATGGAAAAGCAACGATCAGTTGTGATTACGGAAAATTGTTGATCGGTGAACTCAATGCTGACAATAATTTTATCGCCTTTGATTACACTAATAATTCATCCTTTGAGTTTATCCGAGGAGGAACTATACATGCAGATTTTTCAGGGTTTGAAGTTGAAGAGGCAGGAAAAATCGATATCAAAGCCGATTATACCTCTTCAGAGTTTAAAACCATACAGGAACTAAACTATCAAAACGATTATGGAAAATTAATTGTTGATCAAATCAACAAAATTTCAGGAAATGGTGATTACCTTACCTTAAAAGTGGGTACGCTTTTTAAAGAATTAAAACTGAATAATGAGTTTGGCGTAATCCGTATAGAACGTATAATGCCCTCAGCTACCGCCTTTGAAATTGAATCTGAATTTACTGGAATTCAAGTCGGAATTTCTCAAGATTGGGATTTTCATCACGAAATTGATATAGAATTTGCCAGTTTGAAAAGCGACTTAGACCTAATCCATAACATCAATCGTTTGGAATCTATGAAAAAATATTACAAAGGATATTACGGAAATGAAAATTCTAAGAACACTTTTAAAATCACTTCTGAATTTGGAAGTGCCAAATTAATCTCTAAAACCCCTAATCAATGAAAAATCTCTTTTTTACAAACAATTTATTACTTCTTTTTATATGCAACACAACTTTGTTACTCGCACAAAAAGAAACCCGAAATGTAGGTTCTTATGAGGGCATCCATATAGCGGGACATTATAATGTTAGTCTCTTTTCGAGTTCCGAAGGAACCATTACCTTAGAAGGTAATGCAGAAGATCTAGACCAAATAGAAACCTCTATAAAAAATGGCACTCTAGTTATCAAGCAAAAAAATTCTTCCTGGTTAAACAACTGGTTTTCAGATCAGGTGTCCATCCAAATACCCGTTGAAGAGGTATCCAAAGTAAGCCTCAGTGGCTCAGGAGATATCAGGTCTGATTTTCCTTTAAAAACGGATTATTTTAAAACCAATATTTCAGGCTCTGGAGATATCACTCTTGAAATTGAAGCAACATCGGTAGAGGGAAAGATCACAGGTTCTGGAGACCTCCAATTAAAAGGAGATGCAGAACGTACTGAATTTACTGTGACTGGCTCAGGAAGTATAGAAGCTCAAAATCTAAAAGCTCAAAAAGGCCAAGCTCAAGTAACAGGGTCTGGAGATATCGAACTGTATGCCAATGAGGAACTCGAAGCGAAAATAACAGGATCTGGAGATGTACGCTGCTTTGGAAATCCAGAGCGTCAAATCACTAAAGTAACAGGTTCAGGGGATATTACGATTCGGAACTGACCGAAGCTAGTTTCGGTATGCGCATCAACATTAAAGCCCCTAAAACAAAGAAGATGATAAAGAATAAAATTCCGTTGCGCATACTTCCAGAAATATGATCCACCAAACCAAAACAAACCATCCCAATGACAATGCCTATTTTTTCAGTTACATCATAGAAACTAAAAAAAGAAGTGGTGTCTAGGGTCTTGGGTAAAAGCTTTGAATAGGTAGAGCGGGAGAGGGATTGCAATCCTCCCATTACCATTCCTACCATACCCGCAACAGTATAAAACTGAACAGGTGTGCGTGTGTAATAGGCAATGATACACAAGCCTACCCAGATAAAATTGATGACAATTAGCACCCTCACGTTTCCAAAGCGCTCTGATGCTCGGGCGGTAAGCATCGCACCAAAAATGGCAACAATTTGAATTAATAAAATACTAACGATCAGCCCTACCGTTTTTTCACTAGAATCCGCCCAAGCAATTTCCTCCTCACCAAAGTATGCGGCAACTAATAATACCGTTTGTAAAGCCATACTGTATAAAAAGAATGCTGGAAGAAAGCGTTTTAAGCGCGAAAGGTTTTTAAGTTGCTCCCAAACCTTTTTAAGTTCTTTATAGCCATTCCACAAGATGTCTTTGGTGACTTTAACCTCATGATTACTTTTTGGTAGGTAATAAAATGAATATTGACTAAAGGCGGCCCACCAAATACCCACAGAAATAAAAGAATATTTCATCGCCTTCATAGAGGCCTCATATCCAGTACCTTCAATCCCGAATACAGTTGGTTGCATCACCATGGCTAAATTGACTAATAAAAGTAAAACACTCCCCACATAACCGTAGGAAAACCCACGAGCACTTGCGCGATCTTGCTGATCAGGAAAAGCGATGTCTGGTAAATAAGAATTGTAAAAAACCAAACTAGACCAGAGTCCTATCATCGCTAAAAAGTAAAACAACAATCCTAAATAAATGGTCTCTAAATCAAACCAATACAAACCTATACAGGATAAAGAACCCAAGTACACAAAGATTTTCATGAACTTCTTTTTGTTTCCAATATAGTCTGCAATTCCAGAGAGTAAAGGGGAAATTAAAGCTACAATAACAAATGCCATGGCAGTTCCAAAACTGATTACAGCGGTATTTTTAATATCGTAATTAAAAAATGAAATGGTATTGATATCCGTGAACAAAGCTCCAAAATAGATAGGGAAAATAGCCGATGAGATGACTAGAGAATAAACCGAATTAGCCCAATCGTAAAATGCCCATGCATTTATGAGCTTCTTACTCCCTTTTTCCAAAGGAGTCTTTTGCGTTATCATTAAAAAAATTTATTCTTCTAATGTAACAAAATCTAAACGATTAAAGTTGCTTCCTAGCCTTTGATTTCAGAAGCCAACCTTTGAGCCTCTGGTATCCAGCGTTTTAGGTTCTCGATTCGCTTTTGGCTGGAAGGGTGGGTGCTTAAAATTTCTGGAGGAGCTTTACCCTGGGAAGCTGCTTTCATTCGCTCCCAGAGTTTAGGAGCTTCTTCGGGGTTATAGCCAGCAAGTATCATTAGTTCCAGTCCAATTTTATCCGCCTCGGTTTCGTGTTTACGACTAAAAGGCAGCACTCCCCCAACGGTACTCCCTAACCCATAGGCGGTAAGTACCGCCTTCCGTGTTTTTTCAGGTTGCTTTTCCGTGGCTTTTAGGGCAACTAAATTGAGCCCTTGTTGCGCCATACTAATGGACATGCGCTGTCCTCCATGGTCTAAAAGGGCATGAGCCACTTCATGTCCCATGATGGCCGCAATCCCATCTTTATTTTTTGCTACTGGAAGGATGCCTGTATAAAAAACAATTTTACCTCCGGGCATACACCAAGCATTACGCGCCGAATTTTCAACTAAATTATATTCCCAAGCGTAGTCTTTCAAGTAGTTTGGCGCACCTTTATAGGTAAAATAAGTCTGAGCAGCTTTCGCAATTTGCTCACCAATAAATTTGATCTCTTTACTTTCCTCTGTATCCAAAACCTTGTTGTCCTTTAAAAAAGTTTTGTATTGAGTAAAAGCCATTGGAAACAATTTATTATTTGGAAAAATATTAAAGGTTTTCTTTCCGGTAAGCTGATTTACTTTGCAACTGCTTAAAACAAATAAGAAGAGAATAAAAAGAGATTTTTTCATGATTTGGGATTTAAAAATAAAAGTATAAAAACTCCATTAAATTAGGATGCAGCGATGTTAAATTTTTGTTGGATTTCTAGGATTTTTTTTATGCACCAAAAGAATGTTTAATTTTGAAAAAAAAAGAAGTATGAAATTTATCTACCCCCTACTAATGGCCTTTTTAATGGTAAACTGTAAAGGAATCTCCCAAGAGCAGCAAAACAACCCTAAAAAAGAATACACAGTAGTCAAGACCGATGCAGAGTGGAAAGCGGAATTACCCCAAATGGCATATTATGTATTGAGAAAAGCTGGAACAGAGCGTGCTTTTTCCGGACCTTTAAATTACAACAAAGAAGCGGGAACCTATGTTTGTGCGGGTTGCCAAACACCCTTGTATGAATCTAAATTTAAGTTTGATTCGGGTACGGGATGGCCTTCTTTTGATCGTGGGATAGAAGAAAATCTAGAATACGATGTGGATTATAAAATTGGCTATCCACGATCTGAATTAAAGTGCAATACCTGTGGAGGACATTTGGGTCATGTGTTTAATGACGGACCTCGAAATACCACTGGAAAGCGTCACTGCATCAATTCAGCAGCGTTAAATTTTATTCCATTGGATGAAACCCCCTAAGACCTATCCCCTCCAAAAATCGGAAGCCGAATGGCGGGAAATTCTAGATGCAGATGACTTTAGGATTTTAAGAGAGAAAGGAACCGAATACCCCTTTACTGGAAAGTATAACGACCATTTTGAAATGGGGACATACAACTGTAAGGGGTGCAATACTCCTCTTTACAGTTCAGAAAACAAATTTGACAGTTCCTGTGGTTGGCCCAGTTATGATGAAGCACTTCCCGGAGCTTTAGAATTTATCAAAGATACCACGCACGGCATGCTTCGCACAGAGATTGTTTGTGCACAATGTGGAGGACATCAAGGGCATGTTTTTAACGACGGACCCACGGTAACTGGGGAACGTTACTGTGTCAATTCCGCAAGCATCACCTTTGACCCTGAAAGAAAATAAAGCCTAAAAATTACTTTCAGATTTCATACCTTTGTGCCGAATTTAAATGACATGAGATGACTGCATACGATATTATAGTTTTAGGAAGTGGACCCGGAGGATATGTTACCGCAATTCGGGCTTCGCAACTGGGTTTTAAAACCGCCATTGTAGAAAAGGAAAGCCTCGGTGGGGTTTGTTTGAATTGGGGTTGTATTCCCACAAAAGCCTTGCTAAAATCTGCTCAAGTTTTTGAATATTTAAAACATGCCGAAGACTACGGATTGACTATAAAAGAGTACGACAAAGACTTTGATGCTGTTGTAAACCGAAGCAGAAATGTAGCTGCCGGTATGAGTAAAGGAGTGCAGTTTTTGATGAAAAAAAATAAAATCGATGTCTTGGAAGGCCATGGTAAAATAATGGCTGATAAAAAAGTAAGTGTTACTCAGGGAGACAAAACTGAGGAGTACCAAGCAAAACACATAATCATTGCAACGGGTGCGCGCTCTAGAGAACTCCCCAGCCTGCCTCAGGATGGAAAAAAAGTAATTGGCTATAGAAAAGCCATGACGCTTGACAAACAGCCTGAAAAACTCATTGTAGTAGGTTCAGGGGCTATCGGTATTGAATTTGCGTATTTCTACAACGCTATGGGAACTGAAGTTACCATCGTTGAATATTTAGACCGTATCGTTCCTGTAGAAGATGAAGAAGTATCAAAACAATTAGAACGTTCCTTTAAAAAGAGTGGGATTAAGATCCTTACAAGTGCTGAAGTAACTGCTGTAGATACCCAAGGCAAAGGGGTAAAGGCTACTGTAAAAACGGCCAAAGGAGAAGAAGTTCTACAAGCAGACGTGGTCCTTTCTGCGGTAGGGATTAAAACTAATATAGAGAATATCGGTCTGGAAGATGTGGGTATAGCCGTAGACCGAGATAAAATCATGGTCAACGACTTTTACCAAACCAACCTTCCGGGTTATTACGCCATAGGAGACGTTACCCAAGGGCAAGCCCTAGCGCATGTTGCCTCTGCCGAAGGAATTCTTTGTGTAGAAAAAATTGCGGGGCAACAGGTAGAACCCCTAGACTACGGAAATGTTCCGGGCTGTACCTATTGTTCTCCAGAAGTAGCTTCTGTAGGACTTACCGAAGCGCAAGCCAAAGAAAAAGGCTACGACATCAAAGTGGGGAAATTTCCCTTTTCTGCTTCTGGAAAAGCCCAGGCGGGTGGAACCCCAGAGGGCTTCGTAAAAGTGATCTTTGATGCCCAATACGGCGAATGGCTGGGTTGCCACATGATCGGTGCAGGGGTAACGGATATGATTGCCGAAGCGGTACTGGGTCGTAAGCTGGAAACCACAGGACATGAAGTCTTAAAAGCGGTACACCCCCACCCCACCATGAGCGAAGCCATGATGGAAGCCGTTGCCGATGCTTATGATGAAGTGATTCATTTATAAAAAAGGTACTGAGCTCACCTGGCCTGTTAAAGTGAGCTGAACCGTGTTAAAGTAAACCATAAAAACCCACAAATTGTGGGTTTTTGTTTTTTTATTACTTTAGTAATTGAGACAAACCCCAAAACTGTACTACTACCAGATGACCTACGGATCTCTATTTTTTGAAAGTCTTTTTTGGGAGAACGAATCCAAGTGGTTTCGCTTTTTATAAAATTGATTTTTGCTTGGATTAAACGTATAATATTGTATTACTGATACTTAATTGATTTAAGCTAAAATGGATATACGAAGGTTATATAGGATGAATAAACGCAATGCGTATATTCAAACGTT
>JALRDC010000130.1 GCA_023262245.1 Flavobacteriaceae bacterium | reverse complement strand
CTATACAATATAGGACAAACTCACAAAGTATCAAAAGGAAGCGATTGAATAAATAAGTGTATTTTTGATTAAACCTTTTTAGGTTTTATATGTCTAATAAATCAAATAACTATATATGAAAACTATTGTTACACTTTTTTTGACTCTTAGTTCAAGTATTGTTCTTTATGCACAATCATTTAATGGTCAAGCGACTTATGAGTCTAAAACTTCTGTAGATTTTAATTTTGGAGGAAGAGATATGCCTCCTGCTCAAAAAAAGATGATTGAAGAGCGAATGAAGAGTGCTTTTGAAAAAACATTTGTTTTGAACTTTGATCGAACTTCATCAACCTATAAGGAAAAACAAAAACTGGAACAACCAGGTGGTCAGGGTGGTTTTCGCTTTTCGATGATGGGAGGCGGAGGTGATGACCTTTATTACAAAAACATTAAAGAACAGCGTTACTCAAATAGCACTGAAACTTTTGGAAAGTTGTTTTTGGTGCAAGATTCATTGAAAAAGCTCGATTGGAAACTCAGTGGAGAAACTAAAAAGATTGGAAACTACACCTGTTATAAAGCAACTGCGATTCGAAAAGCAGATCCTAATCGCATGCGTTTTGGTCCACCACCTAGGGAAGAAAAGAAAGAAGAGGATCAGAAAGATGCGGCTATTGCTAAAGATTCTACCAAGACCGAATCAACTTCCTTATTCGATCTAATGGAAGCACCAAAGGATATTGAAGTTACAGCTTGGTATACCATGGATATTCCAATAGGTCAAGGTCCTGCTCATTACTGGGGATTACCAGGATTGATTCTTGAAATTCAAGATGATCGCACCACCTTATTGTGTTCAAAAATAGTTCTCAATCCAGAAGAAGCTGAAGAAATTGAAGAACCTTCAAAGGGGAAAAAGGTAGCTCAAGCTGAATTTGATGAAATCATTCAAAAGAAAATGAAAGAGATGCAAGAGCGCTTTAGAGCTGGAAGCAGAGGTGGAGAAGGACATAGAATCATGATAAGACAAGACTAATTTGAAACAAAAACAATTTTTGCTACTGATAGGCTGTCTGCTTGTTGTAGCTTTTGGACACGCACAAAAAATTACTTTGAGTGGAACCGTAAAAGATGCTCAGGGAACTGCTTTGGATATGGCCAATGTAGTAGCAATTAATTCACTTACCAATGAATTAGATGGTTTTGGGATCACTAATCCCAATGGATTGTATCGTATCGATGTTAAAACGAATACGACTTACAGTTTAAAGATTAGTTATATTGGTTTCTCTACTAAAGAACTCACCATATCAACTAAGGAACTCGACATGAATTACGATGTGGTGCTAGATCCTCAATCTGAATCATTAGATGAAGTTGAAATCACCTACGAAATGCCTGTAAAGATTAAAGGAGATACCATAGTGTACAATTCAGACTCTTTTACTACAGGTTCTGAAAAGAAATTAGAAGACGTTCTAAAAAAGTTGCCTGGTGTTGAAATTAACGAAGATGGAGAAGTAGAGGTTGAGGGTAAGAAGGTAACAAAGTTAATGGTGGAAGGTCAGGAGTTTTTTGATGGAGATACCAAGATGGGATCTAAAAATATTCCTGCTAAAGCCCTTGATAAAATTGAAGTACTCAGAAATTACTCCGATGTGAACCAACTTAGTGGAGTGACCAATAATCAAGATAATGTCGCTTTAAATATTCGGCTTAAAGAAGGGGAAGATCATTTTTGGTTTGGAGAACTCACTGCTGGAAAAGGTTTAGATGATCGTTTTTTAGTACATCCAAAGGTGTTTTATTACTCTAAAAAATTATCAGTAAACCTCATTACAGATGTTAATAATATTGGTTCGTTACCTTTTACTCCTAGAGATTATTTTAATTTCACAGGAGGTATGGGAATGCAAACCGCCAATACAGGTACCAACTTCAATGTGTCTTCAGGTGGTTTGGGAATTTCTTTAATGCAGAACAATAGAGCCAAATCTATAGACACGAAGTTTGCAGCCTTTAACTTTTCGTACAATCCAAGTGACGCTTTTACAATGGGTGGTTTTGCAATTTATTCGTATACGGGGACACAACTAGAGACCAATACCTCTAGAACATTTATCGCTTCAAATGAAACGGAGGTTAGTACCACAGCTATTGATCAAAAATCAACCTTGGGACTGGCGAAGTTTAATTTTACCTATAAACCAAATGTCGATTTACAATGGGATTACGATATGCTCTATAAGAGCTCTGAACAAGATGAAGATCGCAGCGTATTGTCAGTTTCATCCTTAGTGGATAATATCGAAGAGATTAAAACTCAAAAACCTGTTTCGGTAACCCAGAACACTAATTTGTACTACACGATTGACGAAAAGAATATCCTAGCAGTTCAAGCCAAGTTCTTACATCAAAATGAAGATCCCTTTTATCAAGCAATAAAAGAGCAAAAACCTTTTATTGGAATTTTACCACTTGCTGATACTTCACTT
>JALRDC010000084.1 GCA_023262245.1 Flavobacteriaceae bacterium | reverse complement strand
TAACCTTAGTCACAACTTGCCTTGCTGCCGCTGCGGGGGGGGTAGGTGCAGGTATTTTTTCCAATATCTTATATAAAAATTTCGATCTCACGAGGTTTATGAATGGCGTCCTAGGAGGACTTGTTGGAATCACAGCTGGCGCAGATTTAATGAGTCCTACAGACGCCATGGTCATTGGATTAATTGCTGGTATCATTATTGTGTTGGGGGTTGCCCTAATTGACAGACTTCAGTTAGACGATCCTGTTGGAGCTATCGCAGTTCATTTAATCTGTGGAATATGGGGGACATTAGCCGTAGGAATTTTTGGAGATCTTGCAGGATTTGATCAATTCCTTACCCAGTTAATCGGAGTAGGTATCGTAGGCGCTTTTTCAGTAGTTTCAGCCTTTATCATCCTTTTTGTTTTAAAGAAGACTATTGGTCTACGAGTTGAGAAAGAAGAAGAACTCAAAGGATTGGATTTATCAGAACACGGAATGGATGCCTATGCTGATTTCCGATTAAATCAACACTAAATCCTACCGTAGAGTTGAAATATAACTTGATTGAATCAAAAACCTCCTGTGCTTACAGGAGGTTTTTTTTATTTATATTTAAAAAAAAAAAAAACAATCATGCGCACTTTATTTACTCTTATTACTTTATTAATTACCCATATATCATTTGCTCAAAACAACAGTCCTGCGGTACAAGGTCCATTTAATCAGATGATCATCCGTGGGGCGACTCTAATAAATGGAAATGGAGCTCCTCCAATAGGTCCCGTTGATATCACAATTGAAAATGATAAAATTACCGGCATTGATGTAGTTGGATACCCAGGCGTACCTATTAATAATAGTAAAAGACCAAAACTCAAAAATGGTGGTAAAGAAATTGATGCAGAAGGAATGTATGTACTTCCTGGTTTTATTGATATGCATGGTCATATAGGTGGCGATGCGCAAGGAGCAGATTGGGATTATGTATTTAAATTATGGTTAGCCCATGGGGTTACCACAGTTCGTGAGCCTAGTGGACGTGGGGTTGACTATGCCGTTGATTTAAAGAAAAGAAGTGCGAAAAATCAAATTATAGCTCCACGAATTCTTGCTTATACAGGCTTTGGTCAAGGGAGCAAAACTCCCATAACTAATGCAGAAGAGGCACGGGAGTGGGTTAGACAAAATGCAAAAAACGGAGCCGATGGAATCAAATTTTTTGGTGCAGAACCAAAAATAATGGCAGCCGCTTTAGATGAAAATAAAAAACTTGGCTTACGATCTGCATGCCACCATGCGCAACTAAGTGTTGCTAGGTGGAATGTTTTAAATTCGGCGCGAGCGGGTCTTACCACCATGGAACATTGGTATGGACTTCCAGAAGCATTATTTGAAGACCGAACCGTTCAAAATTACCCCTTAGATTATAACTATCAAAACGAGCAACACCGTTTTGGAGAAGCAGGAAAACTATGGAAACAAGCGGCCGCTCCCTACTCCGAACATTGGAATAGCGTCATGAATGAACTCATTGCTTTAGACTTCACGATGGTTCCTACTTTCAATATATATGAAGCCAGTAGAGATCTCCACAGGGCTAGAAGAGCCGAATGGCATGAAGAATACACACTGCCTTCCCTCTGGCGATTTTATCAGCCTAGTAAAATTTCCCATGGCTCCTATTGGCATTTTTGGGGTACTGAAGAAGAAGTGGCTTGGAAGGAAAATTATAAGCTTTGGATGACCTTTATTAATGAATATAAGAACCGAGGTGGACGTGTTACCACTGGATCCGATTCTGGTTTTATTTTCCAATTATATGGTTTTGCCTATATCAGAGAAATGGAAATGCTTAGAGAAGCAGGGTTTCATCCTTTAGAAGTTATTCGTGCAGCAACACTTAATGGGGCCGAAGCCTTAGGTATTGATAATGAAACAGGTTCCATTGAAATTGGAAAAGAGGCCGATTTTGTCATTGTCGAAGAAAATCCATTAGAAAACCTTAAGGTACTTTATGGAACAGGTGCCATAAAATTAACCGAAGCCAATGAGGTAGTGAGAGTTGGCGGAGTTAAACACACCATCCGACAAGGTGTTGTTTACGACTCAAAAAAACTCTTGTCGGAAGTTAAAGCTATGGTTAAAAAAGCGAAAGAAGAAGAATCATTTAATATCTCTCAACCTGGAAAATAACTAAATATTGAAAAAACTTACCCTATTGATGCATTGCCCCGATCAAAAGGGGATCATTGCAGAAGTAACCCAATTCATCCACAAGAACAACGGCAACATCATTTATATCGATCAATATGTTGATCGTATCCAACAAGCATTTTTTATGCGTGTTATAGTGGAGAGTGAATTTATGCGTACCCCCTTTGAAGTATTCAAAGCTTCTTTTAAAAGTGAAATAGAAGAACGATTTCAACTCAACTGTTCCTTCTATCTTGCTGAAGAAATTCCTAGAGTAGCTGTTTTTGTTTCAAAATACGACCACTGTTTGTATGACATCTTATCGCAACAACGCTCGGGAAAACTAGCCTGTGAAATTCCCTTTATTATAAGCAATCACAAGGATTTATCTTTTATTGCGGAACAATTTAAGATCCCATTTTATCATATTCCAGTTACAAAAGAGAATAAAAAACAAGCAGAAGATCAACAACTGATGCTCTTATCAAAACACAAGATAGATTCCATTGTCCTAGCACGTTACATGCAAATAGTTTCCAGTCGTTTAGTCGATGCCTTTCCCAATCAGATCATCAACATACACCATTCTTTTCTACCTGCATTTCCCGGGGCGAAACCTTACCACTCTGCTTTTGATCGTGGAGTTAAAATAATTGGTGCTACCAGCCACTACGTTACCGAAGATCTGGATGCCGGACCTATCATAGAACAAGATATTGTTAGGGTTTCCCATGAGCATGAAGTAAGCGACTTCATTTTAAAAGGACAGGACCTGGAACGTATCGTTCTTTTAAGAGCTTTAAAACAACACTGTGAGAGAAAAATTATGGTTTACAACAACAAAACAGTTGTATTTAACTAATCTTTTAATAGAAATTTTAAAAGATTATTGTTGAATTGATCCGGCTGATCAATGTTAACCACATGACCTGAATCTGATAAAGTTGTTAAGAGCGATTTTTTTTGATGTTGAATTATTTTTTTTACAAAAGGTAAAAACATATAATCTTCTCTACCCATTATATACAATATGGGGGTTTTGGCCTCATAATCCCTTATTTTTTTAAGTAGCGGCAGTATAGTTGCCGTGAGTTTGTACCAACGTTTAAACTCATCTTGGGAAATTTTTTTTGCTTCTCGGATAAAAATAGCTCTAGATTTTCGGTGATTTTTATAAGGCATGATGACGTAAGCAAAAAAAGTATAAATCCAAATAAAAGGTAAAATACTCTGGGTTAATTTTCCGAAAAACATCAACATCCGAGATTGAAAATTTAAGTTCAAAATTGCACCTCCTAATCCAATTTTATTGACTCGATTTTCATGCTTAAACAACATTTTTTGAATCAAAATACTTCCTAGAGAAATCCCAACAAAATGTGATTTTTGAATCCGTTTTTCATCTAGAACTTGAATGACATCCTCGATGATTTGATCATAGCTGTATACGGTTCCTTTTGGAGATTCTGGCGATTTTCCGTGCCCTCTTAAATCAATTAATAAAACATTAAAATGCAACTTAAAAAAACGGACTTGATTAAACCAAATATTGGAGCTACCCCCCGCTCCATGAATAAAAGTGATCCATTTTTCAGATTCATTTTTGGCTGGATAAGTGGTAGAATACAGCATTAAATGAGTCCCTTAGATTGTAAATGTAACTGCATTTCCTCTTGAAGTTTTTGAGCTTGGAGAGCAGCTGCCTCGGCAAAATCTTCTCCTTGGGAAGCGTAAATAATTCCTCTAGAGGAGTTGACTAATAAACCACATTGCGCATTCATGCCACTATTAGCAACATCCTCAAGGCTTCCACCTTGCGCACCTACTCCAGGAACTAATAAAAAGGCATTAGGCACGTGCTTACGAATGGAACTCAGTGCTTCCGCTTTTGTGGCCCCTACAACATACATGAGGCGCTCGGAGTTGTCCCATTCTAAACTGCGTTTCAAAACTTTTTCAAAGAGATACTGGTCTTGTTCACGAGTATATTGAAAATCTGATGCTCCAGAATTAGAAGTCAAAGCAAGGAGAATGGCATGTTTTCCTTCAAACGCTAAAAAAGGCTCCACGGCATCTCTTCCCATATAAGGAGCGACTGTAACGGCATCTACTCCATAGGTTTCAAAAAAAGCTTTTGCATAACGTCCGGCTGTATTTCCAATGTCTCCACGCTTGGCATCGGCTATGGTGAAATGATCTGGGTAATGGTTGTTTAAATAGTCTAATAGCTTTCCGAAAGCATTCCAACCCTGTAAACCGTAGGATTCAAAAAATGCTAAATTGGGCTTATAAGCCACCGCATACATATGCGTAGCCTCTATGATCGCCTTCCCAAAAGCGAAGATGGGGTCGTCTTCTTTCAAAAGGTGCGGAGGTATTTTATCTAAATCGATGTCCAAGCCTACACAGAGGAACGATTTTTTAGCTTGTATGTGTTTAAAGAGCAGTTCGTTGGTCATAATACTTCCCCTGCTTCTTTTAATTTTTCAGTATTTTGATACAATTGCAGTTCGTCAATAATCTTTTGTATGTCACCGTTGATAAAGTTCGGTAGATCATAAAGAGTCACTCCAATGCGATGATCGGTTACCCTGCCTTGAGGGTAATTATAGGTTCTGATTTTTGCAGAACGATCTCCAGAGGAAACTAGAGAATTCCTTTTTTCTGCATCTGAGGCCAATTTTTTTGAAAGTTCTAGTTCGTACAAGCGTGAGCGTAAGACTTTTAGTGCTTTGTCTTTGTTTTTATGTTGTGATTTTTGGTCTTGACATTGCGCTACGATACCCGTTGGTTCATGAGTAAGTCGTACAGCAGAATAGGTGGTATTAACCGATTGCCCTCCCGGTCCAGAAGAACAGAAATAATCAATACGTACCTCATTCATATCAATCTCTACATCAAATTCTTCAGCTTCGGGAAGTACCATAACCGTTGCTGCAGAGGTGTGAACTCTTCCTTGAGTTTCAGTTTGAGGCACTCGTTGAACGCGATGTACTCCAGATTCATATTTTAGAGTGCCATATACATCCTCACCAGAAATTTAAAAAATTATTTCTTTAAATCCTCCTGCTGTACCGTCACTAGAATCAACAAAACTGACACTCCAATTTTTAGATTGGCAATATTTGGTGTACATCCGATATAAATCTCCTGCAAAAATGCTAGCCTCATCCCCTCCTGTTCCAGCACGTATTTCAACCACAACGTTTTTGGAATCCTCGGGATCTTTGGGTATTAAAAGGAATTTGATCTCTTCTTCTAACTTAGGCAACTGCTCTTTTGCAGTTTCCATTTCCATTTTTGCCATAGTCAGCATTTCTTCATCAGTTTCATCTTTAAGAAGCAACTCCGCTTCCTCTAAATTAGAAATGAGGGTGCGATACTTTTTAATCTTCTCCATCATCAAAGAGAGGTCTTTATACTCTTTGTTGAGTTGGATGTATCTCTTCTGGTCACTAATGATGTCAGGTTGTATAATCAAGTCTGAAACCTCATCGAAACGCTGTTGAATGATTTGTAATTTTTCTAACATTGGACTGTAAATTTACAAATTGTAAAAGTATTTTAAACTAGATTATTTTTTTAAGACTACAGAATAATTAATTTCCAAAAGATCTTTCATTTTTATCGAGAGGAAAGAGGGCAAATTGATCTTAAAATCTGATGGAGTCAATTGAAAGGATCCCTTTATTATCCATTCCGAACCTTGTTGTATTAGTTCAGCGGTTATCTTTTTTTCAACTTTGTTACCGTGAAAATCAAAACTTCCATTGAGAATTATTTGTTCTTCTTGAATTTCAATCGCATTTGAATAAAAGCGTATTTCTGGATATTTGAGGGCCTCTAAGACTTCCAATGCATGTGCATCACGCCCCGGATTCTTGCTGTCAAAATCTCTGACATTCAATAAAATAGCTAATTGAACTAATCCGTTGTTTGCTTCATTGGGAATGGCAACACCATATACTTTTTCATTTAGACCTTCCCAGGAATGTAAAACATGTTCTCCCTTGTATTGAACAGAGGAAGCGGTACTGTCAATATTCCACTGAATCTGTTGTCCATAGGAAAAAAAAGTAACAAAAAATAGAACTACTAGTTGCCTGTACATATTCAAAATTTAAAAACTAATATTGCTGTAGCATAGGTTCCAAATGCTGTTAGGGCAGCTGCTCGATGGAGTTTTGTATTACTTTCAGCAAGTAAGTTTGTAGCCGCCATTGCAGAAAAATGAAGGCTCGCTAAATATTTATGTGCTTTGATTGAATTCAATCCTTTTTGTTTTTTATTGGTTAAGGGAGGTGGAGCTAAAAGAGACATGCCTGCCCCTGTAAAATAACTAATTGAAGTTATAGACCCTATGGTTTTATGTGTCTTATATATTTCGTAATAATTATTAGGTCTTTGATACAATTTGGTTCCTAAGACACCCTGAGCGGTCATCCCTGCCAAGGTAGCAAAACCTATGGCCTGATGAATTTTTAGCATTTTCCTTCTGAGTTTTAATTCCTTTTCTCGTTGCTCTTTGGTTAAAGGATACCATTTCGTTTTTCGCATCAACCCTTTTTGTCCCCAAAGCAATCGTTGCGTAAAGATCATACGATCAGGCAAAAGTGACTCATCCCTTTGTGATTCGATTCTCAGACTATTAAATAAATCCACCTCCTGTCCAAAACTTATATAAGAGATTAAGAAAAAAGTCAACAAAAAAACTTTTTGATACATAACTATTTTATCTAAAGAATTTAGTTTGGATAGGTAAGGACACCGTATGCTGTATCTAAAGTTAGCTTTTTTTCTTGAGCCGCTTCTACTCTACCTACAACTTGTGCTTCAATATCAAACGATTTAGAAATGTTGATGATTTCTTGGGCTATGGAAGCATTGACATATAATTCCATTCGGTGTCCCATGTTAAAAACCTGATACATCTCCCTGGGGCTTGTTCCGGATTCTTGCTGAATCAATTCAAAGAGGGGTGGTACTTCAAATAAATTGTCTTTAACTACATGCAAATCATCTATAAAATGGAGGATTTTTGTTTGTGCGCCTCCACTGCAATGCACCATTCCGTGAATGGAACTCCTGCCTATTTGATTGAAGATTTTTTGAATAACAGGGGCGTAAGTTCTTGTTGGTGAAAGGACCAGTTTACCGATGTCTAAAGGGACTCCTTCTAAAGTTTCTGTAAGGCTTTTAGACCCCGCATAAATGAGGTTTTTTGGTACTTTAGGATCAAAGCTTTCAGGATATTTTTTGGCTAATTCTTTGGAAAACACATCGTGACGAGCAGAAGTAAGACCATTACTTCCCATGCCCCCGTTGTAATTCTTTTCATAAGAGGCTTGTCCTGAGGAAGCAAGACCAACGATCACATCCCCTGCTTGAATATTGCCATTATCTATTATCTCTTTTCTTAAAATTCGAGCTGTAACGGTAGAATCAACAATGATCGTACGTACCAAGTCACCCACATCAGCAGTCTCTCCTCCCGTACTGAAGATGCTTACCCCCCATTTATTAAGATCTTCAATAAGAGATTCTGTCCCTTCTATAATAGCTGCTATAACTTCCCCTGGAATATGATTTTTATTTCTTCCGATGGTAGAAGAAAGTAAAATGTTTTCGGTCACCCCCACACAAAGAAGGTCGTCAATATTCATGATTAGAGCATCTTGAGCGATGCCTTTCCACACCGAAAGATCGCCAGTTTCTTTCCAGTACATGTAGGCCAATGCCGATTTGGTCCCGGCACCATCAGCGTGCATTACTAGAGCATGTTCAGGGCTTGCAGTTACAACATCTGGAATGATTTTACAGAAAGCTTTCGGGTACAGTCCCTTATCAATATTCTTAATAGCTTTATGAACATCTTCTTTCTGTGCTGAAACCCCCCGTTGTGTGTAACGATTTGACATAAAATAGCTTTATACAAAAGTAAGTTTTTTGTTTAGAGATTTAAATAAGTAGACATTGAGTTATCAACGAATAAACAACAACTCTCTGTATTTTGCTAGTGGCCAGATTCCATCATCAACTGCAAGCTCTAACTGATCACAATGATGGCGCAGCGCACTTAAAAAAGGATTTATTTTCTTAGCGTAGGCTAAGGCTTTTTGTCCTATGTTCTCAATTGCATTTGCTTCCTTTCTAGCGACTATCATAGCTGCTGTTTCTTTTTTTATTTCACTAATGTGTCCTGAAATACGTTCTAAAATCTCACTTTGTTCTATTGTATACTTTTTATATTGAGCTCCGTAAAGCTCTTTAAATGCCTTTATATTTTCTAACAAAGTGTTTTGAAATTGTATGGCTGTGGGAATGATATGATTCAAGGCCATATCGCCTAGTGTACGAGATTCTATTTGAATTTCTGAAATATACGATTGTAAATCTACTTCATACCGACCTTCAAGTTCATTTGCATTAAAAATTTCA
>JALRDC010000153.1 GCA_023262245.1 Flavobacteriaceae bacterium | reverse complement strand
AAGAAATAAAAAGAAAAAGAAAAGCGGTTATTGATGAGTAACTATCGAAATATCAAAAAGAAACTTATTCGCAAGCAATTGCAAAAAGAAATTGATGCAGTTGTCCCTGAAGGTTATTCAGGTGAGATAAGAACAGACACGATGGAGAACTATTACAAGGATGCAGATAAGTATTTTGATGTTTTGGATAAACAGTTGGACATCCTGAGAAAATTTAAGAAAAAAAAGAAACGTCCTCAAAAGGACACAGAAGCAATTGCAACAAGCTGATGGAAAAGAAACTAGGTCCTAGACGAGAAAAGTGGCTTGAGGAGTATTGTACTCATGGTGATGCGGCACGTGCGGCACGCAACGCAGGGTACAAGTACGAGACTGATGCAGATTTTAGAAAAGAAGGTTCACGTCTTAAAAAAGCTTTAGAGGGTGAGATTGCACGTGAGATGGAAGGGAGAATGGGCGATAAGGGCCCAAGAGCACTCCAGGTGGTTGAAGACCTGATGCGTCAAGCAGGACGTTACCTTCCTGATTTTATGAAACTAAAGGACAAATACGACTTTTTCACACGCTGTCAAACGCCTGAGCTTGCTACAGAAATTACCTTAATGCCCATTGATCAAATTGGCCCAGATGCTGCCATACTATTTAGTGATATCCTTGTAGTACTCCAGGCAATGCAAATCCCTGTTGAGATGAAAGAGGGTGTAGGTCCATGGATTCCTAATCCCATAAAATCTCAAGCTGACGTAGATCAAGCAATCGTTCCAGATATTCATGAGCATTTAGGCTATGTAATGGAAGCTATTAAAATGACTCAAAGTGAACTGAATCTAAGAGTCCCTTTAATCGGGTTTGCTGGATCTCCTTGGACGCTATTGTGTTATGCTGTTCAAGGGCAAGGCTCTAAAACTTTTGACAAAGCGAAAGCCTTTTGTTTCACTCAACCACAAGCAGCGCACGATTTACTTCAAAAAATTACAGATACCACGATCGCTTATTTAAAAGAAAAGGTAAAGTCTGGAGTAAATGCCGTTCAAATTTTTGACTCTTGGGGGGGCTTACTCTCACCAGCGGACTATCAAATTTTTTCATGGCCCTATATCCAACAAATTATAGATGCTTTAAAACAGGAAATCCCCGTGATCGTGTTTGGAAAAGGGTGTTGGTTTGCACTTCATGAAATGGGGAAATCTGGTGCTGCTGCATTGGGTGTAGATTGGACTTGTTCTGCAAGAAACGCCCGTTATCTTTCTGGAGGGCAGGTTACTCTTCAAGGGAATTTTGACCCCTCACGGCTTCTTTCTCCCATACCAGAAATAACACAAGCCGTTTATGATATGATTAATGAGTTTGGTAAAGATCGTTACATCGTAAATTTAGGACATGGCATCTTGCCCAACATCCCTGTGGATCATGCTAAAGCATTTGTTGATGCTGTTAAATCGTATTATTGATGCTACTATGAAAGAGCGTTTTTACCAATACATACAAGATTTACAAGATCGGATTACACAACAAATAGAGACCATTGACGGTGAAGCGCAATTTAAAGAGGATCTCTGGGAAAGAGCCGAAGGAGGGGGAGGACGAACCAGAATTATTGAAAATGGTAACGTCATCGAAAAAGGAGGAGTCAATATTTCTGCTGTACATGGACCTTTACCAAAAAGCATGCAAGATTATTTTAATGTTGGAGAAGTGGACTTTTTTGCCTGTGGATTGAGTCTCGTTTTACATCCTATAAATCCCATGGCTCCTACGGTTCATGCCAATTGGCGTTATTTTGAAATGTATGATAAACTAGGAAAATGCATGGACCAATGGTTTGGGGGTGGACAAGACCTCACTCCTTATTATCTTTTTGAAGAAGATGTTCGTCATTTCCATCAGACCTGCAAGACAGTGTGCGATGGTCACCATCCAGATTTCTACACAAGTTTTAAGAACAAGTGCGATGCTTACTTTTTCAACAAGCACCGTGACGAAGCTCGGGGAGTGGGGGGACTCTTCTTTGATTATCTCAAAAAAGACAATTCTTTTAGTTTAGAGGATCGGTACCGTTTTGTCACCGATGTAGGCGATTCCTTTTTGAAAGCCTATAGTCCCATCTTAATGAAAAGAAAAGACCTTAACTACACGCCCCAACAAAGAACTTGGCAAGAAATCCGAAGGGGAAGGTATGTAGAATTTAATCTTGTTCACGACAAAGGAACCTTGTTCGGATTAAAAACAAATGGCCGCATCGAAAGTATTCTTATGAGCCTTCCGCCAAAAGTTCAGTGGCAGTACGATCATCAGCCTGAAGCGGACAGTGAGGAAGCCCGACTCCTAAAGGTATTAAAAAACCCTAAAGATTGGGTTTGAAATCCTGTAGCAATGGAACAGAATATTTTGTACTTTGAGTTTCTAATCTAGCAACGCTATGGACACCCTCGACATCTTATTTGTACTACCCTTACTAATCATCTTCTCTTATTTGTTTGATGCCTTTGCCCGAAAAACAAAATTTCCCTCGGTCATACTACTCATGCTTACGGGGATTTTAGTTCGTTTTTTTATTTCATTTTCCTCTTATGACAATTTTGCTTTCCTAGACAACCTAATCCCTGTTTTGGGAACCATTGGTCTTATTCTTATTGTTTTAGAAGGAGCTATAGAATTGGAAATAAGTCGTGAAAAACTACCACTGATATTAAAAGGTTTTCTAGCCGCATTTTTTATTCTTATTGCCAATATTGTTGCGCTTCAGTGGATGTTTCAACAACTTTTTCAAATGCAAGGACCCAGCGCTGTGCTTTTTGCTATTCCGCTTGCCATCATAAGTAGTGCTGTTGCGATACCCTCTGCCTCAAGTTTGCTTAAACAAGAACAAGAGTTTGTGGTCTATGAATCTACATTTTCAGACATCTTAGGAATTATGATTTTTAATTATGCCTTACGTCAATTTGAATCAAAACAAGACCTAGTAGGTGCTGAACCTCTGATTTCTCTTGGGTTACAAATTTTAGGAGTCATTGTAATTTCCCTTTTAATCACTTATATCTTGTTTCGTTTGATGCAACAAATAGAGCATCACGTAAAATTCTTTTTAATCCTTGCTTTATTAATCTTGGTATATGCTTTTGGAAAACTATTCCACCTTCCCGCTTTGGTTACCATTTTTATATTTGGAATCTTTTTGAGTAATGTCCATAGTTTGTTGCCAAGGTTTTTAAGAAATTACTTGGATTTAGAAGCTACAGAAAAGGAAATCCATGAATTTCACATACTCACTGCAGAATCTACCTTTATTGTGAGAACCTTTTTCTTTTTATTTTTCGGATTTTCAATTCAAATCAGTGAATTTACCAGCAGTACACCCCTTGTATTTGGCTTACTAATTTTTCTATTGATGTTTGCCTTGAGGTACACCTATTTTACAGTCAGCAGTTTAAGAATCAAGCCAGGACCTTTGGTCTATATGTCCCCACGAGGCTTAATTAGTATTTTGTTGTTTATTCAACTAAAAGAGGTCTCCTTTTTAAAACTGGATGAAAGCCCCATTGATGAGCGTGTATTATTAATCGTAATTTTATGCTCCATGCTCGTGATGCTTTTAGGAACAATGAAAAAACAAAAAGTAGAAGAAAACTCACAAATCGAAAATGACGAAGAATCCCCAGCCGTAGCGTTGGATGTTAACCCCCAAAGTCTTTCTGATGAAGAAACTGAAAACACTTAAATGTAAATACTATGTATCCCATTCAACGCAACAGAAGACTTCGCAGCAATTCGAGCCTTAGAGCTCTGGTTCAAGAATACCATTTGAGCCCCAATGATTTTATTGTCCCTTTGTTTATAATTGAAGGGAAGCAAAAGAAAGAAGTCATTCCCTCCATGCCTGATTATTACAGAATGACCACTGACCTTTTAAAGGATCATGTTAAAAAACTTTGGTCAATGGGACTCAAATCAGTTTTGCTTTTTGTCAAAGTAGCAGAATCTTTAAAAGACAATAAAGGTACAGAAGCTTTAAATCCCAAAGGTTTGATGCAACGCGCTATAGATACTGTAAAAAATGCTGTTCCAGAAATGGTTGTCATGACTGACGTTGCATTAGACCCTTATTCCTCCTTTGGTCATGATGGGATTGTCGAAGAAGGAAAAATTGTTAATGATACCACGGTAAATGTTTTAGCCGAAATGGCTTTGTCTCATGCTCAAACTGGAGCTGACGTCATTGCCCCCAGCGATATGATGGATGGAAGAGTACTTAAAATCCGCCAGCGCCTAGAAAAAGAACAGTTTTTTGATACTATAATTATGAGCTATAGTGCCAAATATGCCTCTAGTTTTTACGGTCCTTTTCGAGATGCTCTAGATTCTGCACCCGGGTTTGGAGATAAAAAAACCTACCAAATGGACTTTAGTAACCGTTCCGAAGCACTTGTAGAAGCTCGGCGGGACCTGGAAGAAGGTGCGGATATTGTTATGGTAAAACCCGGAATAGCCTATTTAGATATCATTCGCGATTTAAAAGAGCAACTCAATGCTCCCATTGCTGCCTATCAAGTAAGTGGAGAATATGCCATGCTTAAGGCGGCAAGTGAAAAAGGCTGGTTGGATCACGATCAAATAATGATGGAACAACTTTTGTCCTTTAAGCGCGCTGGTGCCTCTTTAATTGCCACCTACTTTGCCGAAGCAGCTGTTAAACTAATCTAAAAACTGTTTTTTACCTTTCTTTAAAAACGTAATATTGTCAAGCCCTAATATCTTGACATGAAGCCTCCATTCTTTTTTGTTTTATGCTTAGTCCTCTTAATCCCAAGTTGTAGTGGAGTGGACTATATAGATGACTATGTCTCCCCCACAGTTAGGATTACAACTCCTGTAAAATCACTTACTATTGGAACTAGTTTTCAGTTTGAAGCAAGTTATTTTAACAATATTGGTGAATTAACAAAAGACGTGAATTTCCAATGGGAAAGTTCCGATACCGAAATTATAGAAATTGATTCACAAGGGAGGGTATTCCCAAAAAAGCAAGGGTTCGCTCGCATAATTGTTAAGCTCATTTCGGAAGAAAGAATTGAGATTTCTGATCAAATCGAGTTTGAAGTAGAAAACAATATTATTTTCGTTACTGAAGAAATGACCGAAGAGGAAGAAAGCACCCCACCTCCTTTGGATACAGCTAGTTCAACCATGATGATTGCTACTGTAACTCCTACTCTAGAAATTGCAAATCGAATTTTACAAATCACAGTAGCGACCGAACATAGCTTTGAAATTGAATATACAGATGAAAATGGAATACTTGCAAATCCAAGCAATATTAGTTGGGAAAGTTCTGATCCCAATATCATCAGCATTGATGAAAACGGAAGACTTCGGGCTGAAGCCACAGGTAGTGCTAGCATAACCGTATCAACTTTAGTTTCAAATACTCTAATCAGCTATTCCAACTTCATTACCGTGGTTGAACCAGTAGCGGTTTCTACCATTACTTCTTACTCGGGCAGTATTCAAACCAAGAGCAGCTATGCGTTAGAAGGTGGCTTTACACTTTCAATTAGAGAAGGGCAATTGGTTCTTTCCTTAGATAAGGATTACAAAGCATCAAGTAGTTTACCTGGGCTGTATGTATATCTTTCTAACAACAGAAACACCACTTCGCAAGCATACGAAATAGCAAAGGTTACTGTATTCCAAGGGGCTCATGAATACATTCTTCCCTCCAACATTGGCCTTATGGATTACCAATACATTTTATATTGGTGCAAACCCTTTAATGTAAAAGTAGGCGAAGCCGTAATCTACAACTGATGAAATTAATATCTCTCTTTTTATTTCTTTTGAGTTTTAGCTTTGCCCCTGCGCAATGGTTAAAAGAAAAAGGCAAAGGTTATTATAAACTGGACACTTGGTCTTTATTGGCTAATAAACATTTTACAGACATAGGGGGTGTTGATCCCAATGCTACGCGAGGTCTTTTTATTTCAAGTTTTTTTGCACATTACGGTCTTTCTGAGAAAGTCAACATTATTGCCTATGTTCCTTTTTTCGTGAAAAATTATCAGTTTTCCCAAATATCTGAAACAAGAAAAGATCGAGTATATGAACCTCGGCATGAATTTAATAGTTTAGGAGATATCAATATCGCCACCGAAATTAAAATTGCTCCCCTGGGAAATTGGGCCTTTTCTACTACCTTGCTTTTTGGACTTCCCACAGGAAAATCTGTAGGAGGATTCGATGGAAGCTATCAAACCGGGGATGGAGAATTTAACCAACAATTACAATTTAATTTTGGGAAAAGCTACCGCCTTGGAAAACAACCTTTCTATTTAAAAACCTACCTTGGGTTTAATAACCGATCGGGAGGTTTCTCAGATGAAGTGCACAGTTTTATAGAATCAGGTACCCAATTAAAAAATAGAAGCCTTTTGGTATTAACACGTCTTCATTGGATCAAGCCCCTCTACAACGGCACTTTAGACGCCTCTAATTCCGATGGAGCTATTTTTGCTAATAATATTCAAAGTTTAAGCTTAGGGGGAGAGCTTGCTTATAACTTTGGAAAGCATTGGGGTCTTTCAGTTGCTTTAACGAGACCGCTTTACGGGAGAGTCATTTACAAAGGTACTAGCTATTCCGGTGGTCTGTTTTTAAACTTCTAAAATCAACTTCGCTCTGGTGCAAAGGGCTTAAGATTCATAGATTGGGATTGGTTTGAGATGAGTTCAGATACCAATTTTCCGGTTGCAGGACCTAAACTCCATCCCATCATAGAATGCCCCGTAGCCAAGACCAAATTATCTACCGCCGAATGTCTCCCTATAAATGGCAGTCCGTCTGGTGATAAGGGTCTTAAACCACTTCGAACTTCATTTATTGATGCTTTGGAAATACGAAGCTCAGGATAATAATCATGTGCCGCTTTTGCAATAGCAGCTACCCTTTTTGTATTAATACGTTTATTAATCCCGGATATTTCCATGGTTCCCCCAAAACGAGTAAATCCCTCCATAGGGGTAACAGCAACTTTGGCTTCTAACAAAATAGCGGGAAGTGAAATCCCTGTTTGCTCAGTTGTGTTAATTCGATATCCTTTTCCAGCTTGAACAGAAAGGCGAATCCCCAGTTCTTTGAGTACATTTTCTGACCAGGCTCCTGTGGCAATTACAAATTCATCTGCCAAATAGGATGCTTGGGAAGTTTGAACCGAATGAATGTATTTCCCTTTTTTATGAAAAGAAACTACCTCCTCTTCTAAAAAAAAACGAACTCCATTATCCGTCAGATACTTTTTCAAGTTTCTCATAAAAAGTTCTGGAGTGCTGTGAGCATCACTTTCATACCAATAAGCTCCCGCAATATCCATAGGTGCTTTAGGCTGCATTTTTAGAATCTCTTCCCTAGAAAATTGTTTTACTTGCATTCCTAAATCTTTTGCCCAAGAAACCACCTCAGCTTCTTCTTTTTCTGCATGTGCAGTCTTATATGCCATCAAAAGACCCTTGGTTTCTAAATGAAAATCTAATTCTTCTGATTGTTGCATTTCCAAATACAATTTTTTACTTAGAAGGTTAATATCCAAAAGGGATTTCATAGATCCTTGAACATGTTCCGGAGTACAGGCTTTCATAAATTTTATTCCCCATCGAATTAAGTCCCGATCGAGTCTAGGCTTTATATAAAAAGGGCTAGATGCATTAAACATCCATCGTATTCCTTTTGAGATCATCCCAGGAGCTGCTAGAGGTACAATGTGACTGGGAGTCAAATACCCTGCATTAACATGAGAGGCTCCAGAATCGAGTTTATCTTTATCTATTAAACTTACCTCATGGCCTTCTTTTAATAGGAAATAGGCTGTTGATAGGCCTACTATGCCTCCTCCAATAACAATTACTTTTTTCCTCGACATTCTAAATCACTTGAAAACCTTTTACATAGGGATCATCGGGATCTAATATGAGTTGATTATACCCTATGATGCGCGCACTGCCTTGAATACTTGGTATAATCCCCTCAAAAGACCCCACCTGAGCAACTGCTTCTACCTTGCCAACAAAACGGGAACCGATTATGCTCTCGTGAATAAACTCATCTCCCACTTTAAGCTTTCCTTTGGCAAACCATTGTGCCATACGTGCAGAAGTTCCTGTTCCACATGGAGATCGATCAATTGCCTTATCTCCATAAAAAACAGCATTGCTGGCCGAAGCTCCTGCCTGAGTTGCTATCCCTCCCCATAAAACATGACTGCAGCCTTGGATCTTATCATCCAAAGGATGTTCGAAGTGGTGTTCGGCGTTTATTTTATCTCTTATTTCCCTACTCCACCTAATCAAGTCGCCTGCGGTATATTTAGCAATTCCTTTAAAATTCTCTTGGATGTCTATGATAGCATAAAAATTTCCTCCATAGGACACGTCTAATTCTAATAGTCCAAGACCAAAACATTCAACTTGGAGTTTGGTCGCTGCCAAATAGGCTGGTACGTTTTTGAATTTAACAGAGCTTACTTTTGATCCCTCAAGTTCGTATTGAGCTATTACCAAACCTGCTGGTGTTTCAACGCGCAACATCCCTTTATTTTTAGGACTGATTAATGCTTCTTCTAACAATACTGTAAGGGTACCGATTAGACCATGTCCACACATGGGTAAACAGCCACTTGTTTCAATAAACAATATTGCAACATCATTTTCTTGATTTTGTGGCTCATAAAAAAAACTTCCACTCATCATGTCGTGACCATGGGGTTCAAACATGAGCCCTGTTCGAATCCAATCATACTCTTGTAAGAAATGAAGCCGTTTTTCTCCCATCGAAGATCCCTTCAGTTCCGGCTGGGGACCTTTTACAAGCCGTACCGGATTTCCTGCGGTGTAAGCATCTACACACTCAAAAACTAGCCGTTCTTTTTGATTCATAAACTCGCTTGGGTTTGTTGACCATTGACTATTCTATTTAGGGCTAGAGGATTCTCGTTTTGTAAGGCTGCTGGAAGTAAAGCATTGGGACAGTCCTGATAGGTTATTGGGCGAAGCCATCGGTAGACTGCATCGGTCCCTACAGAGGTAAACCTGCTATCTGTAGTAGCCGGAAAAGGTCCCCCGTGCTGCATTGCTTGGGTTACCGCTACTCCAGTAGGTACACCTTCAAAAAGTAAGCGTCCAACTTTGTTTTGTAATTTTCCAATCAAAGATCCCAATTTAGGGTGGTCCGTTTCGTGTGACAAGAGGGTCGCCGTAAGTTGCCCGGGTAAAGCAGCTGCAACAGAAGTCATTTCTTCAATTGATTTACAGGCCACTAATAAACTAAAAGGACCGAATACTTCTTCCATCAGGTTTTGATTTTTTAAAAGATCCGAGGCGGTAACCCATCCCAGTGCCGCATTACTTTGAGATGCTTTACTTAGTTCTAGCGTTTGCTTCTCTTCGAGTGTTTTTAACTGTTCTAAATATTTTTTTTCGATATTGCTATGAACCATAGGAGCCAAAGAAAATTCGTTAAAACGCTTTCGCAATGATTTAATAAGGTGGTTTTCACCCGAAGAATCGCAACACAATATCATTCCTGGGTTTGTACAAAATTGACCTGAGCCTAAAACGATGGATTGCGCTAACGTATCGGCTAAATTTTCATCTGTCTGCAAACGCTTCTCAGTAATAAATATGGGATTTATACTACCCATTTCAGCAAAAACAGGAATGGGTTCTTCCCGGTTTTGAGCTAAATTGTGTAATGCTTTCCCTCCTGCAAAACTTCCAGTAAAACCAACTCCTTTTAGCATGGGGTGCATTACCAATTGACTCCCCACGCTGTGAGAAACCCCACCTAGATGAGAAAATATTTCAAGGGGGAGATCAGAACTTTTCAATGCTTTGTAAATGGCTTCAGCCACCAAAGCGCTAGTCCCTGCATGATAAGGATGTGCTTTTAAAATCACGGGGCAACCTGCAGCAAATGCAGAAATGGTGTCTCCTCCAGCGGTAGAAAATGCCAAGGGAAAATTACTAGCACCAAAAACTCCGATGGGGCCAATAGGATAAAGCATTTTTCTTAGATCAGGTCCTTGGGTGTGTATCACCGCCTGAACAAAAGATCCTTCTTCTAATAACGCTATAAAAGACTGTATTTGACCTATAGTACGCTGGAACTCCCCTTGTGCTCTTCCTTCTGGAAGTGCGGACTCTTCTTGATATGTTTTTAAAAGCTTTGGCCCTATCGCTTCTAATTCGCTTTGGATCGCTTTTAAAAATTTTACTCTTTTACTAAAGGAAGTAGTAGCATAACGATCAAAAACAACTGCAGCTTTGGCAACTGCTTCATGAATTTGCTCTGAAGTAGCTTCTTGAAAAGAGGTTGGCAGCACTTGGTTAGTCTTTGGATTTACTGTTTGAAAAGTACTTGCTTTGGGATTATCATGCCAACGACCAGCAATTAGGTTTTGAGATTTTATCATACGTATTTTTTATAATCCAAGTTTTGAGGACGTGAGGCAAGCCCTGTTTTGATAATGCTTTGGACTCGATTAAGCTCGGCTCCATGCAGGGGAAGTCTTGGAGGTCTTACATAACCTGTTCCCAATCCTGTAGCTACTTCGCACAATTTGATATTTTGGACTAATTGGGGAGAGATGTCGAGTTCTAATAAAGGTAAAAACCATCTAAATACAGTGCGTGCTTTTTCAATTTCTCCTGCTTTACAATAGGTGTAAATGGCTACTGTTTCTTCAGGAAAAGCATCGACCAAACCGGCAACCCATCCATGAGCTCCCATGAGTAAAGTCTCCATTGCTATTGTATCTACCCCGCACAAGATTTGAAAACGATCTCCAAAACGATTGATCATACGCGTTACATTAGTTACATCTCTAGTAGACTCTTTTACAGCATTGATATTTTTATGCTGCTCAAGGGCAGCAAACATTTCTAGGGTCACCTCTATTTTGTAATCTACAGGATTGTTGTAAATCATTATAGGTAATGCGGTTGCCGAAGCAACGGCTGAAAAATAAGCCACTGTCTCGTCATCAGTAGCCTTATAACGCATAGGAGGCAATAACATCAACCCATTTGCTCCCTCAGAGGTTGCTTGTTTAGCTAAACGAACAGCATCTGCTGTAGATTGTTCTGCAATATTCATGATGACAGGTATCTTTCCCTTTACTTCATCTAAGGTTGTTGTTAATAGTTGTTGCTTTTCTTCCGCAGTTAAAGTACTAGCTTCGCCCAGAGTTCCTCCTAAGATTATTCCATGCACACCTGCATGTATTTGATGTGCTAGGTTATTCTTAAATGCCGCGAGATCTAAATTTCCATGAATATCAAACTGTGTGGTGATGGCGGGCATTACTCCTTCCCATTTAAAATTTTTCATTGTACGAACCTATTAGAAGTTTTTGTCCTCTAATATAAGTGTTTAAAAAAAGATTTTTACTTTAGATTAGATTCAAGTTTTTCTTTTCCAAATGCCGTTGCACAAAAAATTTTATCATCAAACTCCCATAGGTTGGGTTGCAATTGGTGCTTCGGAAGAAGGTCTGCACGAACTTAAATTTATTGCTCAACCAAAAAAGAATGAGCTAAAAAAAAGTGCTTTGGTTAAAAAGGTGATTGAAACCTTGGACTGTTACTTCATCAATTCAATTAGTCTTTTTAATGTACCTATTAATGTTACTGGTACTCCTTTCCAAAAAACAATCTGGAAAATTGTGGCTTCTATACCTTTTGGCGAAACAAGAACTTATTCAGAGATTGCTTCACTCTATGGGAATCCACAATCGGTTAGAGCTGTTGGTGCTGCAATTGGCAGTAATCCTATCTTGATCCTTGTCCCCTGTCATCGTGTTTTAGGAGCGATGGGAGCACTTACTGGATATGCTGGGGGTTTAGACAGAAAAAAGTGGCTGCTCGAACACGAAGGATATCCCATTCAAAAAGCATTAAATTTGTAAAAAAACAATTATGAAAAAATTCCTTAGTTACTTGGGTTTTACTTTGCTACTGCTAATCGGTATTATTTACATTTCAGAATACGATTATTTGCTTCGTGCTGTTTCAAAAATTTACCTTAAGGGGCACAGTACGGCTTATTTATCGGACTACAAAAATTTTGATAACCGCACACTCCCCGCTTCTCAAGATCCACAGTCGTGGCCTTTGCATAAAAATTACAATAGCCTTGAACTACCGGATTGGTTAAAGGATGTAAATGAACAAAACAAGACTGTAGCTTTCGTTATGTTCAAAAACGACAGTGTGTTTTTAGAAAAGTATTATGAAGATTATGGCCCAAGTTCAAAAAGTAACTCTTTTTCTATGGCAAAAAGCTTTATCGGTGCTTTGTTAGGAAAAGCAATAATGCAAGGGTATATAAAAAGTCTTGATCAACCTGTAAAAGATTTTATTCCGAATTTGAAGGGACCCTATGCAGATCAAGTCACCGTAGGAGATTTAGCTAGTATGGCTTCTGGACAACGATGGGATGAAGCCTATTATTCTCCCGTATCTGTTACCACTGCTGCCTATTTTGTGAAAGATATAGACAAACTCATCGAAAACCAACCCATAGAACAGCTTCCAGGACAGAACTATATTTACAAAAGTGGCACAACACAACTTTTAGGAATGGTTATCACCAAAGCGACAGGTCAGAATCTAACCAACTATCTCTATGAAACTTTATGGAATCCTATGGGAGCAGAATATGAGAGCTTCTGGCAATTAGATAGTGAGGAAAATAAAATGGAAAAGGCATACTGTTGTATAGCTTCTAATGCCAAAGATTTTGCGCGTTTGGCAAAACTTTATAAAAATCATGGGAAGTGGAATGGGGAAGTCTTATTAGATTCAACATTTATTGCAAAATCTTTAAAAGCCCGCTTTCCAGAAAGCCCCGAGTATGGATATAGTTGGTGGCTAAAAGAATACAAAGGTCATGAAGTTTTTATGATGCGAGGTCATTTGGGACAGTACGTGATTACCTTTCCCAGGGAAAATATTATTTTAGTACGTTTAGGCCATAGCAAAGGACCAAAGGGTTCAAAAGAAGATCCCTTTACCCCAGATATCTATAAATATATGGATGCTGCACTTGAACTAAATCCTTATGTTAACAAATCTTGATCTCCATAAAATATTGTTTCTCGATATAGAAACAGTACCACTCTATGACCGCTTTTCAGCTGTACCTCCAGAGGAACAATCCTTTTTTGAAGAAAAAACTGCATACCAAAGAAAAGAGGAACAAACGGCAGAAGAATTTTATGGGAAAGCAGGAATTTGGGCTGAATTCGGTAAAATAATTTGCATTTCTGTAGGTTATTTTAGCCCACAAAATAACCCAAAAGATTTCAGGTTGAAAAGTTTTAGTGGTGATGAAGCCCAACTGTTAAATGAATTTAAAACGCTTGTTGAAGATTATTTCAGTACTAAATATCATTTGCTTTGCGGTCACAATTCCAAAGAATTTGACTTCCCCTATATCGCCAGAAGAATGCTCATTAACGGAATTAACCTTCCTAAACCCCTAGAACTTTTTAACAAAAAACCTTGGGAAGTTCCACATTTAGACACCCTTCATTTATGGCGCTTTGGTGATTTTAAACATTACACCTCTCTTAAATTATTGGCTCACGTTTTGGGGATTCCTTCTCCAAAGGATGATATAGATGGAAGTCAAGTAGCCCACGTGTATTATGTTGAAAAAGACTTGCAAAGAATCGTAAATTATTGTGAAAAGGATGTACTTACAGTAGCACAAATCATATTAAAACTTCGCAATGAGCCCCTACTTACAGAAAAAGAAATTTCCTTGAGTTCCAAGAGCTGAGATTTACCTTTATATTTGAACTTATGCAGTCTAAAAAATCTCCACTCGTTGAAGTAAATAATGCCTCACTAACTATAGGTGCGCATACTATTTTAAAAAATCTGAGTTTTCAAATTGGTCAAAAAGAGATTGTATCCATAGTGGGTGAATCAGGGAGTGGGAAATCAATGACTGCATTGAGTTTAATGGGCTTACAACCCAAAAATGCCACAATAAAAGCCCGCAAGTTCTCTTTTGAATCAAAAGACTTGAGAACCTTAAGTCCAAAAGAATGGCAAGATCAAAGAGGCAATACTTTAGGAATGGTTTTTCAAGAACCGCAATCGAGTTTAAATCCTACTCTAAGGTGTGGAAAACAATTAATAGAAGTACTTCAATTGCATCGAAAAATAAAGAGGAAAGAAGGTAGAGAGTTGATTGAAAAGATCCTTCATGAAGTTCAACTCAATGATACCGACCGAATTATTAAGGCATATCCTCATGAATTAAGTGGAGGTCAGAAACAACGAATCATGATTGCAATGGCCTTACTTTGCAATCCTAAATTATTAATTGCCGATGAGCCTACTACTGCATTGGACGTTACGGTACAACGAGAAATAATATTGCTCCTAAAATCGCTTCAAAAAAAATATGAGATGAGCATCCTGTTTATTTCCCATGACCTTGCTTTAGTAAAACAACTAGCAGATCGGGTATTGGTCATGTATAAAGGGACTATTGTTGAATCAGGGTATTCTAAAAACTTGTTCCAAAATCCCAAACACCCCTATACCAAAGGCCTCTTATTCGCGAGGCCAGAAACTCGGGTTCGGTGGGAACGCCTCCCCACCCTTCAAGATTATCAAAACGAGGATTTTAAACCAAAAATAATTACTCAAACAACAAGATCAAAGCGACACAAAAATCTTTACAGTACTGCTCCCCTATTAGAGGTCAAAAATCTAGAAAAAATATTTTTTAAAAAGAGATGGCTCAAAAAAAATCTTGGTTTTGAAGCAGTAAAACCAATCAGTTTTTCCCTCTATCCTGGTGAAGTCTTAGGGCTGGTGGGAGAGTCTGGTTGCGGAAAATCTACTCTTGCGAAAACCTTAGTTTGTTTAGAGCCTGCTTCTGCGGGAGAATTATTTTGGCAGGGGGTTAAACTAGATTCTAAAAATAAAATGCAGCTGCGTCAATTGCGAAAGGATGTACAATTTATTTTTCAGGATCCCTTTGCTGCTTTACACCCATCTAAAACTGTAGCATCTGCCTTAGAGGAAGTATTACACGTGCATCACAATAAAAATGAGGAGCAAAATCAAAAACGCATTGAGGCCTTGCTGGATCAGGTAGGACTTAGCTCAGAGTTTAAAAGCCGACATCCACACGAGTTATCTGGTGGACAACGGCAAAGAGTTGTCATAGCGCGAGCATTGGCAGTAGAACCAAAAGTTTTGATTTGTGATGAATCTGTTGCGGCTCTTGATATTTCCGTACAGGCTCAAGTTCTTAACCTCTTAAATGATTTGAAACAGGCTTTAGGCTTAAGCTACCTTTTCATCTCTCACGATTTGGCTGTTGTAAAATATATGTCAGATCGGGTTATGGTAATGCAGGAAGGTTCTCTTGTTGAACTTCAAGAGGCAGATACGCTTTATAAAAACCCCTCAAATCCGTATACTCAAAAATTGATTAATTCGATTCCCTAGGTTTAAGTTGAGGGATTGGGTACTGCTTCGTGTAGGGCATCGATTTCGTTGAGAATCTCGTCACTTAATCGAATTGCTGCAGTATCAATATTTTCTTTAAGTTGATCCAAATTGGTCGCTCCAATAATATTACTGGTTACAAAAGGGCGATCATTCACAAAAGCTAAAGCCAATTGGGTTAAAGTCATTCCATTTTTTTTAGCCAAATCATAATAGGCTTCAACTGCTTTTTTACAAGGCTCAGAACTATAGCGATCATAATGTGGGAAAAGTGTTAATCGTGCATTTTCGGGTTGCTTTCCACCTCTATATTTCCCAGAAAGCACACCAAAAGCAAGAGGCGAATAGGCTAACAAGCCAACCTCTTCTCTATGGCATACTTCAGCATTTCCCATTTCGAAAGTTCTGTTAAGCAAAGAGTAAGGGTTTTGTATGGTTCGAACTCGAGGACGATCTTGAGTAGCCGCTTGAAGAAAACGCATGGTTCCCCATGGCGTTTCGTTTGATAAACCAACATACCTAATATTACCCTTTTGAATATGAGCTTCTAGCGCATCTAAAACCATTTCAAAATTTTCTTCCCACACATCCCCTTTCTTGTAAGAATATCCTCGTTTTCCAAAAAAGTTCGTAGGGCGCTCTGGCCAATGTATTTGATACAAGTCTATATAGTCTGTTTGTAAGCGCTTTAAGTTACCTTCTATAGCATCGTCAATGGACTTTTTTGAATAGCTTATATCTGTTCGAATGTGTTGCGTAAAGGGTGCAGGACCTGCAATTTTTGAAGCCAAGATCACTTTTTCTCTATTGGCTCTTTTCTTAAACCAAGTACCTATAAAGCGCTCTGTATCTCCTTGTTCCTCTGCTCTGGGAGGTATAGGGTAGAGCTCTGCAGTATCAAAAAAGTTAACTCCATGGTCTAAAGCAAAATCCATTTGTTCGTGTCCTTCTGCTTCGGTATTTTGTCTTCCCCAAGTCATGGTACCTAGACAAATTTTACTGACCTTAATGTCCGTTCCTGGTAATGTGTTGTATTCCATAGTTAATTTAATTATTGGCTTCTAATAAGGCTGTTATTTCATCCAAAGAAGGGCTGAGCACCACTTCTATTCTTCTGTTAGCAGCTCGTCCATCAGAAGAACTGTTAGGTGCTATTGGCACGTATTCGCTTCGACCGGCTGCGGTAAGGTTTTGAGGTAAAATTTGATCATTTTCTAATAAAATTTCTACAACAGCCGTAGCCCTTTTAGTAGATAAATCCCAATTAGATTTCATCGTACCTCTACTGGTGTAGGGTACATTATCGGTATGCCCTTCAATTAAAATAGCAATATCAGGATTTTCTTCTAATACTTTTGCCAATTGACTTAGGGCCTGTTTTCCCTGCGCCTCTACATCCCATTTCCCAGACTGAAATAAAAGTTTATTTTCCATAGAAATATAAACTTTACCGTTGCGTTGCTCTACTGTAAGACCTTTTCCTTCAAAATTTAATAAAGCGTCTGATAAGCGTTCTTTCAATTCAGTTAAAGCTTGTTTTTGATCGTCAATCATTTTTTCTAACTGATTCACACGTTCCGAACGGGTTTGCAATTCTGTTTCTTTAATGGCAATCTCTTTAAGCAACGCATTGTTTTCTGCTATCCGCTCTTGAATTTTAAGTTCACTGTTCTCTTTAAGCAGCGCAAACTCATCTTTCAAAATTTTAATCGCGTCTATTGCATTCTTTACACTGTCTCTAGATCGCTTGAGATAGGAAGTGGCTTCCTTCCATTTTCCATCCAATTGATCCCAGGATTGTTGCAGAGAATCTTGAGAATTCTGAAGAGCATTTCGCTCAGATTTCATCTGAGCATAGCGAGATTCTAAATCGTTGAAAACTTTAGTAGAAACACATGCTGAAAGATTTAATAGTACGATACAAATAAAAATAGGATGCCTCATATTAAAAGTTTAGTTCTAGACCTACAGGGCAGTGATCTGAATGCTTGGCCTCGGGTAATAAAAAAGAGCGACTGATCTTGTTTTTTAATGGAGTACTTACTAGAGCATAGTCAATACGCCAACCTTTATTGTTGTTCCTGGCATTAGCCCGATAGCTCCACCAGCTATATTGATGGGGTTCAGGGTTCAAATATCTAAAAGAATCAATAAACCCAGAATTTATAAACCTGTCTAACCAAGCGCGTTCTTCTGGAAGAAATCCCGAAACATTTTTATTGCGTACTGGATCGTGAATGTCTACTGCTTGATGACAAATATTATAGTCGCCACAGATCACTAAGTTTGGAATTTCTTTCTTCAACTGGTTAATATAAGTTTGAAATTCATCCATAAATTGAAACTTATACCCTAACCGATCACTATTGGTGCCCGATGGCAAATACAAGCTCATCACAGATACCTCATCAAAATCAGCTCGGATGATGCGTCCCTCAAAATCCATATGTTCTATTCCGCTTCCATAGGAAAGATTTTTAGGCTCGATTTTGGAGAAAATAGCCACGCCGCTGTATCCTTTTTTTTGAGCTGAAAACCAATAATGATGATAGCCTAATTTATCGAGTAATTCGGTGTCCACTTGTTCTTTTAGCGCTTTGGTTTCTTGAATACAAATGACATCTGCATCCGTTGCTCGAAGCCATTCTATAAATCCTTTATTAAATGCAGCTCTTATGCCGTTTACATTGTAGGAGAGAATTTTCAAATCCTTTTTTTACGAAGATAAAAAATACTTATTGGAATAAAACTTTACTTTAAAAGGGATTTTGGTATAAATTTTGGAATGAGTATTAAAACAATTAATATGAAAAATATTATTTCCTTCACTTTAGTTCTTTTGATGCCTTTTTTAGCTGCTAGTCAGGAAAATGAAAACAAAGAAATACTAGAAAACCAGAACACTCAAAACGAGTTAAAAATCAATCTCTTAGAAATTATGATTATGCCTGCTATAGGCATCACTTATGAACGATTTATTAATCAACATTCTAGTTTTGGAGCTTATGGCTTCATCAACTTTGACCTTGATGAGGATTATCGCTATGAAAAATTTGAATTAGCTCCTTTTTATCGCATTTATTTAAACAGCAAAAAAACAGCCGCTAACAAAGGGCTCTATACCGAAATTTTTACAGGGTTCAATATAGGTGAAACCTCTTACTTTGAGTATCAAGAATCGGATTTTTATGGAGAAGGGGACTATATCTTTCAGGAATATTTCGGGGTCTCTTTAGGTGTGGATTTAGGTTATAAATTTGTTAATTACAATAACTTTTCATTTGAAGTTTTTGCTGGAGCAGGGCGGTATTTAAACGAACAATACATCCGTGCATATCCAAGGGTTGGTCTGTCAATTGGCAAACGATTTTAAAGGTTTTTGAGCCAATTTTTAAGATCTAACTTTTCTTTTAGTAAAACAGGCAACTCTGCCAAAGCCACTCGTTGCTGTAGCATGCTGTCTCGGTCTCGCAAAGTCACCGTTTGATCTTCTAACGACTGATGATCTACTGTAATACAAAAGGGTGTGCCTAAGGCATCCTGTCTTCTATAACGACGTCCTACTGCATCTTTTTCGTCATAAACAACAGCATGATCCCACTTTAACTTTTCGAGAATAGACTGCGCCAATTCTGGTAAACCATCTTTCTTTACAAGAGGTAAAACAGCCGCTTTTGTGGGTGCGAGCAGTGCTGGAAGTTTTAGAACTGTTCTACTTGTGCCATCTTCAAGAGTTTCTTCACGTAAAGCCCAAGAGAATACCGCCAAAAACATACGGTCCAATCCTATAGAGGTTTCTACTACATAAGGAACATAATTTTCATTGCGTTCGGGATCAAAATACTGCAATTTCTTTCCAGAATATTTTTCATGGCTTCCCAAGTCAAAATCAGTTCGTGAATGAATCCCTTCCAATTCTTTAAATCCAAAGGGAAATTTAAATTCTATATCCGCAGCAGCATCTGCATAATGCGCTAGTTTTTCATGATCGTGAAAACGATAGTTGTCTGCACCCATGCCTAAAGAAAGATGCCATTTCATTCGGGTTTCTTTCCACTGCTCATACCACTCTTTTTGAGTCCCTGGAGGAACAAAAAATTGCATCTCCATTTGTTCAAATTCACGCATTCGGAAAATGAACTGACGAGCAACAATTTCATTTCGAAAGGCTTTCCCGGTTTGTGCAATTCCAAAAGGAACTTTCATTCGGCTGGTTTTTTGCACATTCAAAAAGTTAACAAAAATCCCCTGTGCAGTCTCAGGACGCAAATACAAATCCATTGCCGACTCTGCAGAAGCACCTAGTTTGGTACCAAACATCAAATTGAATTGCTTTACTTCTGTCCAATTTCGTGAACCTGATTCTGGGCAGGTAATTTCTAATTCTTCAATCAAGTTTTTTACATCAGCTAGATCTTCGTTCTCTAAAGATTTTCCTAAACGCTTTAAGATACTGTCTATTTTTTCCTGATATCCTAAAACCCTTGGATTGGTAGCTAAAAATTGTGATTCATCAAAATCTTCACCAAAGCGTTTCGCGGCTTTCTTTACTTCTTTATCAATTTTGCCCTCAATTTTAGCACAATAGTCTTCCACTAAAACGTCTGCACGATAACGCTTTTTAGAGTCTTTATTATCAATCAAAGGATCGTTAAACGCATCCACGTGACCCGAAGCCTTCCAGGTCGTTGGGTGCATAAAAATGGCCGCATCAATTCCCACTATATTTTCGTGAAGTTGGACCATAGACTTCCACCAGTATTCTCGTATGTTGTTTTTTAAAGCAACTCCATTTTGTGCGTAGTCATAAACGGCACTTAGGCCGTCGTAAATTTCGCTTGAGGGGAATACAAAGCCATACTCTTTGGCATGGGAAATTACTTTTTTGAATTGATCTGCTTGCTGTACCATGGCGCAAAAATAATTCTTTTTGTTATTTTAAAAGACCTCGGGATCGGAATTGTTATGGGAATTCATGCCAAATTATAAACGAGAACAGTATTTATTCAAAAAGGAGCTTATTGAAAGAGTAATATTTAAATTAGAGGAATTAAACCCCTGAGTAATCGGATAAGAACTTGTTCTCCTTTTTTTGCGGCATTCATTATATCTTCAATATCTATGGGATCAAGCTGGTCTGGGTTACAAAGATCGGTAAGAACAGAAAATGCGATGCATTCCATTTGAAGTTGATTTGCTACAATTACTTCAGGGACTGTTGACATTCCCACCGCATCAGCCCCAATTATTTTTAAAAATCGGTATTCCGCTTTGGTTTCTAATTGAGGACCCAAAACTGCAGCATACACTCCTTTAAAAAGCGTTTCCCCTAGTTTATCAGCAAGCTTTGTGACCTTCTGGTTCATGGAATCGGAATAGGGAGCGCTCATATCAACAAAACGATTTCCGAGTTGTTGCACCTGTTTTTCTGCGAGAGGAGAACCTCCTTGTAAATTAATGTGGTCTTCAATTAACATTACCCCTCCTTTGGAAAAAGATAAATTCACTGCTCCTGCAGCATTACTCAGTATTAATTTATCTACCGCAAGTGCATGCATCAAACGAACAGAAAAAGTTATTTCAAAAAAAGTTAAACCCTCATATGCGTGAAAACGGCCTTGAAACATAAGAACAGGTTTTCCTTCCAGCAGACCATACAAAAGTCTTCCTTTTTGATATTCCATTATTCCTTTAGGGAAATGTGGGATTTTACTATAGGAAACTTCAATTTTTAAATCCAATAATTTTTCCAACCCACCTAGTCCGGTACCCAGTACGATCCCCAAACATCCTTTTGGAATTCCCAAACTTAAGAGGTAGGCACTGCTTTCATCGATTTGTTGTTGGTAATTCATAATTGAAGAGTTGTTTAATCCCTTGAAAGATTTCTATGTCAAACTTCCCTGGCAACTGCTTCCAGCTCCAGCCGTGCAACCATAACAGTGTTGAGATATTTGAATGTTTCGATTTTGAAGTTTTTTAACATCCAACTGATTTATATGTGGTTGATCAACTGCTACTTTTAAATCCAACATTTGATTAAAATCACAATCAAAAAGGTATCCCTCCCAACTAACAGATAGTGTGTTAGTGCACATAAGGTTCGCCACTGCCGAAGGATTAAAAGCCTCTACAATGGTTGTCATGTAGTCTTCATAATTTTCGGAAGCAATTAGATAATCTAAAAAACGACTAATCGGTAAGTTCGTTAAGGCAAAAAGCTGATTGAAAACGATTCCAAAATCTTTAGATAATGCTTTTTTATAATCTTGCTCAAGTGCATTTTGATCTCCTGGTAAAAAGGCTCCTGAAGGATTGTAAACAAGATCTAGTATCAAACCTGATTCTGGTTTCCCGTAGCCTGCGGCATTGAGTTTTTGAAGTGCTTTTATGGAAGTGTTGAACACCCCGGAGCCTCGCTGGCGATCCGTTTTATTTTTACGGTAAAAGGGAAGCGAGGAGATGATATGAAGGTTGTGTTTTACAAAAAAAGAAGGAAGGTCGTGGTATTTTTTATTTGCCAATAAAATGGTGAGATTTGATCTGACAATAATTTCCTTTACTTTAGTTTTTTTTCTTATTTGTTCTACAAACCATCGAAAATGAGGGTGCATTTCTGGAGCTCCTCCAGTCAAATCCACTGTTTCAACTCCTGCATCGTTCATCGTTTGAATACATTTAATCATGATATCAGGAGGCATCATTTCTTTCCGATCCGGACCCGCATCAACATGGCAATGTGCACATACTTGATTGCACATATAACCTATATTAATTTGAAGAATTTTTAATGTTTTTGGCTGGAAAGAGGAAATTTTATGTGATTCCAGTTTTTCTTTAAAAGTAGGTAACACCCCCTTTTTAAAAATACTATTAGACAATATATCCAATTGCCTTTGGGTTTTAGAAAGTTCACTCTTTCGCGCCTTTAAAGATTTTTTAATCATCACATGCTCAATTGATCGTGACGGTTCATCATTTGCACTCCATGAACTAATACAGACCCACTTTTAATTGCCGCGCCTACATGAACAGCTTCCATCATTTCATCATTCTCAATCCCTCTTTGTAATCCGTCCTTGGTATAAGCATCAATACAATAGGGGCATTGAACAACATGAGCCACCGCTAATGCAATTAGTGACTTTTCTCTCGAGCTAAGTGCCCCTTCATCAAAAACTTTGTTATAGTATTCAAAAAAACGATCCCCTAGTTCTTTGCTCCAAGTTGTAATTTCTCCAAACTTTTTAAGGTCGTTGGGGTTGTAATATTCTTTATTCATGATATTGTATTTATAAGAGTATAAGTTGATGAACAATGATAGTTTATTGCTTTCTGCTAATCTAAAAATATTACAACTTTAACATTAACCCTAACATTTTGGCTTCGAATTTGTTTGTTGTCTTTTCAAGTTGGAATATAATTAGAAAAATGATGTTGTATTCAAAAGCTATAAATTCATTTGTTGACTTATTGTTTCCTAGGAGTTGCATAAGTTGTTCTAGTCATTTGGATTTTTATGAAAAGATGCTCTGTTTGAACTGTCAATTAGAATTACCTCAAACTGGGTTTCATCTTGAAAAAGAAAATCCTTTATATAAAAAATTACTACTGAATTTCCCCTTAGAAAACGCGGCTGCCTTATTTCGTTTTCAAAAAGAGGGAAGTGTTGCGAGAATGATTCATCAATTTAAATACAACAGACAAGCAAAAATTGGGAGGTATTTGGGCAAGTGGTTGGGGTATACACTAATGGAAAGTCCCTATTTTAAATCCTTAGATGGTATTATCCCTGTCCCGCTACACCCCTCAAAAAAAAGAACTAGAGGTTATAATCAAGCAGAAATAATCGCAGAACCTTTGGCAAAACAGCTGCAGATTCCCCTTATTAATAAGTCCTTAATGCGGGTAAAAAAAACCAAGTCCTTGGCGCGAATTGACCATGATGCCCGTTGGAAAGAGGTAGATGAAGCTTTTGCAATGAAACAACCCCTACCAAAATCTTTTGAGCATCTTCTTTTAGTAGACGATGTAATTACTACCGGAGCGACTCTAAATGCCTGTGCGTGTACTTTGTTAAAAAATAGTCAAGTAAAATTGAGTATCGTTTCCCTTGCCTGTAGGTTGTAAGTAGAATATTGTGTTAATTTGTGAGGAATCTAAAAAAGAATGAAACAAACGGCTTCGCTTATTCTTCTGTCCCTCCTTCTTTTGTGTACCTTAAAGTGTGCCAAACGAGCATCTCCAACCGGTGGACCAAGAGATTCCATTCCTCCAAGATTGATCAATGCATCTCCAAAACTAAAAACTACCTTTTTCGATAAAGAAGGTTTTACCCTAACTTTTGATGAATACGTAACTTTAAAGGATGTAGGAAAACAATTGGTGATCTCGCCTCCACTAAACTCTGATCAGTATAAGGTTTACCCAACAACAGGTGCATCAAAAAAAGTAGCTGTTGAATTGAAAGACAGTCTCTTAGAAAACACTACTTATACCTTTAACTTTGGTGAAAGCATTGTAGATTATAATGAGTCCAATCCCAACTCTTACTTAACCTATACGCTTTCTACGGGAGCAACCATAGACTCTTTATTTGTTAAAGGAAGGGTAACCGATGCTTTTGAAAGAGATACCGAACGCTTCATTTCTTTACAACTTTATCCCATAGACAGTGTATACAAGGATTCGACAATTTATACAGAAAAGCCCTTATACGTCACCAGCACACTGGATACTACCATCTACAGATTTCAAAATTTACGGGCGGGTAAGTACGCTCTTATCGCTTTAGAAGATCAAACTGGAAATTACTTATTTGATCAAGCTATAGATAAAATTGGTTTTCTAGACAGGACTATAGAACTCCCTCAAGATTCAATAGTTGACTTGCGTTTATTCAAGGAAAAAACAAATTTTTATTGGGATGCCCCCTATTTTATTAATGAGCATCATTTGGCTTTGGCTTATTATGGAACTTATGATCAGGAGCCTTTTAAGATGGTGAGTGAGGTTCCGGATACTTTTCAATCATTGGTTACTAAAAGTAGAAAAACAGATACTTTAAATTATTGGTTTCGAGGAGCCAAAGTAGACTCTTTAAAATTTGAATTGAAAATTCAAGATACCTTACGGGTCAAAACAGCTTTTTTAGGGAAACCTATCAAAGATTCATTAATTGTAAAAAAGTTTACTGTAGGGTCACTCGGTTTGAAAAGTCAGTTTGAGCTAGAAAGCAATCTTCCAATCACAGATGTAGACTCTAAAAGGGTTTTAGTCACCAACGTAGATACACTCCCGGTTGCAGCTCAATTAAAAATTCAAGAAAACTACGACCGTATTTCCGTTGACTTTGAAGTTTTACCTAACGATCGATATAATATTACTCTCTTGCCTAATGCATTGAAAGATTTTTGGGGGCAAACCCATGACACCCTTGTATTTAGAACTTCTACCAAAAAAATAGAAGATTACGGAAATATTTATTTAAGGGTACAACACGATACCCGTGATCCTTATATCATTGAACTAATCAATAATAAAAAAGTAGTTGAACGATATGAAAGTCCGCGTCCGGGGGGAAATTATCCTTTTGAATTGCTCAGTCCTGGAAAATATACAATACGATTAATAGAAGATTCTAATGGTAATAAAAAATGGGATACAGGAGATTACTTAAAAAAAATACAGCCTGAAAATATAATTTACTATTGGAAAGAAATAGATTTGAGAGCCAATTGGGATATGAATGAAACTTTCAATACAAGTCAAAATTATCCCGATCTTCCAGAAAGCGCAACTGCTTCCTCAGTTCTTGAAGCTCAGAATAGTCAACCGTAGCGTTTAGGATTTCTTCTTTATTCTCTTGAGTAGTACCTAGGGGGGTTCCCAAAGCGTCATAAATTCCGCTATGTCCGGAATAATTTAAGCCTTTTTCATCTGTACCGATACGATTTACTCCCACAACATAGCTCATGTTTTCAATTGCCCTTGCTTGAAGTAATATATCCCAAGCCTTTATTCTTGGTGCTGGCCAGTTGGCTACATAAATCAACAAGTCATAATTTTCGGTATTTCGAGACCAAACAGGAAACCGCAAATCATAACAAATTCTTAAGCAAATTTTCCATCCCTTAAATTCAAATAATCCAGAATTGGTCCCTGAAGTGTAGGCTTTATCTTCTCCCGCAAGAGTAAAAGTATGTCGTTTGTCATAGTGAGCCAATACTCCATGCGCATCCACCATTACAAATCTATTGAAGATGCTAGTACCTTCTTTGATGACCAAACTTCCACCTAAAACACATTGCATTTGCTTTGCCCATAACTGCATCCATTGAATGCTAGGTCCTTCCATTGTTTCTGCAACTGAAGTTGCATTCATAGTAAAGCCCGTTGTAAACATTTCGGGCAACAAGACAATGTCAGCTTCTTTTATGTCAAGAAAGAGCTTTTCGATCTGGGAGCGATTTCGCACAGAATCCTCCCAAAAAAGAGGAATCTGGAGAGCTTTTAAACTTAGTTTTGTTTGCATTTTTATCTAAAAAAAGAAAATGTTAAGCAACATTTAGAATTTGGCTATCTTTAAAGTTAATCGAAAAATTTAATTCAGTGAAGATTTTTGTCAAATATACACTCTTGTTTTTCTTACTTGCTGGGACAACCAACGGTCAGCAATATTTCCCTCCCCCACATGGAGCATCATGGGCAGAGAAAAGTCCAGAACATTTTAAAATTAATAAAAGTAGACTTGATGCGGCCCTAGACTTTGCTCAAGAAAATGAATACAGTGGCCCTCGGGACTTACGGATTGCTATTTTAAAGGGCTTTGAAAAAGAACCTTATCATCAAATTTTGGGACCCACGAAAAAAAGAGGAGGCCCCGCAGGAATGATTTTAAAAAATGGGTATGTAATTGCTTCTTGGGGAGATACGAAACGCGTTGATATGACTTTTAGCGTTACAAAAAGCTATCTGTCAACTTTAGCTGGTTTAGCTGTAGATCGTGGTCTATTTAAGACTCAAGACCATTTAACAAATTTGATTTGGGACACTACTTTTGATGGGAAGCACAACGGTCAAATTCGATGGGAACATTTATTAAACCAATCCTCGGATTGGTCAGGAACTTTATGGGGAGGACACGATTGGGCTGACCGCCCACCAGCAGAAGGGAGCATTGATGACTGGAAAAACAGAACTTATCATATTCCTGGAACTCGATTTGAATACAATGATGTTCGAGTAAATGTCCTTGCCTATTCCCTATTGAATGTTTGGCGTAAACCTTTACCACAAGTCTTAAAAGAATACATTATGGATCCTATAGGAGCGAGTCCTGCGTGGCGGTGGTACGGATACAAAAACTCTTGGATAGCGCTTGACGGTAATAGAATGCAATCGGTCTCTGGTGGGGGTCACTCTGGTGGAGGACTGTTTATTAGTACCGAAGATCACGCCCGCTTTGGTTTACTTTTCTCAAATCAAGGGAATTGGAATGGGAAACAACTCATCAGTAAAGAATGGATTCAAGAGGCTACTCAACCCTCTCCATCGCAAGTTAACTATGGTTATATGTGGTGGTTAAATAAAAAAGGGACTTCAAGATACTGGGAGGAAGTTCCTCAAAATGTATTTTATGCAGCTGGTTTTGGAGGGAATTTTATCATAATTGTTCCAGATAATGATCTAGTGATCGTTTGTCGTTGGTTAGAACCTAGTCAAATTGGAACTTTTGTAAAAATGGTTTTGAATGCCCTTCCCTAGAGCTCTTATTTTTGATATGGATGGGACCCTAGTGGACAATATGTCGTATCATAAACAATCATGGATCGATCTGTTCGCTTTTCATCAACTTGACTTAGACTACGCAACCTTTGACAAAAAATACCATAAAGGATCTTTAGTTGAAATCATGAAACGGATATTTCCTGAAATCGAAAATGAAAAAGAGCTTTTTCGCATTGGGAGTTATAAAGAGGTATTGTACCGTGATTTATATCGTCCACACATTCAACCCATTGAGGGTTTACATGCTTTCTTGGAGAAACAGCAAACAAAAGGATACCCCATGGGAATTGCTACTATGGGAAATCAAGATAATATTGATTTTATTTTTAATGCCTTGGAGCTAGCTCCTTTTTTTCATTCTACCACTGGAGGTCATCAAATCAAAAAGGGAAAACCTCATCCTGAAATTTTTTTAAAGGCAGCCAAAAAACTCCAAGTCGCTCCTAAAGATTGCTTAGTTTTTGAGGATACCAAATCTGGTATTACCGCAGCTTTGGCAGCAGGAATGGAAGTTGTTGGGATTAGTACAATGTTTGATGAAAAAAGTTTACTGGAACTGGGTTGTATAGCTGCAGTAAATGATTATACCAACTTAAATCTGATTGAACAGACTCTTGCTACGAATTGATTTGCTAATTTTAGTTAAGTACGATTTTAACCTTTAAGACTCGCAAACAAATACTCTCGGTTCATTCGGGCAATGTTTTCTAGAGAAATTCCCTTTGGACATTCTACCTCACATGCTCCTGTATTGGTACAATTACCAAAACCTTCTTCATCCATTTGTTTAACCATATTCAGGACACGGTCTGTGGCTTCTACCTTCCCTTGAGGGAGTAGTGCATACTGAGAAACTTTGGCCGAAACAAACAACATGGCCGAGGCGTTTTTACAAGTTGCAACGCAAGCCCCACATCCAATACAGCTAGCTGCATCAAAGGCTTTATCTGCATCGTGTTTGTCTATAGGAATGGCATTGGCATCTTGCGTATTACCAGAGGTATTGACACTCACAAAGCCACCAGCTTGTTGAATACGATCAAAGGAAGAACGATCAACGGCCAAATCTTTAATGACAGGAAAAGCCTTGGCTCTAAAAGGTTCTATGGTGATGGTTTCACCATCTTTAAATTTGCGCATGTGCAACTGACAAGTAGTCACTAAACGATCGGGGCCATGGGCTTCACCATTGATAAACATAGAACACATACCGCAAATGCCCTCTCTACAATCGTGGTCAAAGGCCACTGGATCAATGCCTTGTGCCATGAGTTGTTCATTGAGTACGTCCATCATTTCTAAAAAAGACATATCGGGAGAAACATTTTCCATTGGATAGGTCTCAAACTTTCCTGCAGCTGTTGCATTGGCCTGACGCCATATTTTTAATGTCAATTTCATATTTCCCTTTTTTTAGTTTTAAGAAAATAGGCTTTTCTGTTACCCATTTTTTTTAAAATGTTTACTATTTTGATTTATAGGATCCATAACCATTGTCTTTTTCTTTCGGTCTTTAGCTGTTCTCCAAAGTGCTATTTATAGGATCTTGTTTTTACTTCAATTTCTTCATAATTCAAGGCCTCCTTATGGAGTTTTGCTTCGGCGGGTTCACCTTGATATTCCCAGGCCGAAACAAAGGTAAAGTTGGCATCGTCTCTCAAAGCTTCTCCTTCTGGAGTTTGGGATTCTTCTCTAAAGTGACCCCCACAAGATTCGGTGCGCTCCAAAGCATCTTTTGCAAAAAGCTCACCCAATTCTAAAAAGTCTGCTACCCTACCGGCTTTAGCCAGTTGTTCA
>JALRDC010000124.1 GCA_023262245.1 Flavobacteriaceae bacterium | reverse complement strand
GTTGTTATGGGGTGGAAGATCGGTCTCGAACCGACGACCTCCTGAACCACAATCAGGCGCTCTAACCAACTGAGCTACAACCACCATTTGAAGTGCAAATTTAAATGTTTTTAAATAGCAAACAATTTTTTTTAAAAAACTCTTGAATCTTAATCCATTGGAAAGATAATTCCTGTTTGCAACCTAATGGAATCCATTAATTTCGTTAATTCCAGACTATCATTATGAGACCAAGTCAAAGATTCCAATTTCTTTTCTCGTAAACAGTTATTGGCCTCTTCAATTTCATAAGTATATCCTTTTCCAGAAAAGTCTAAATTATGAATCGTCTTCGACTCATTTTTTACTAAAGTCAGCTTTGGAGATTCATGCCATCTGGAATCAATATAGATTTCACCCGCTTCTCCGCAGATACGCGCTTGCATTTCCTCATCATGAGCAAAGCTTGAGTACAAAATCGCTTGGGACTTTTCATAACTGAATAACATTCCTATTTGTTCGTCCACCGCTGTAGCTGTGAGCACCGCAGAGGCCTTAATAGTTTTGGGTTTACCCAACAGGAGATAGGCAAGAAAAACAGGATAAATTCCGATATCAAGTAAGCTTCCTCCCCCCTTCTCTGGATTAAAGAGTCGAGAGTCATGAGAAGCATCTAAGCCATTAAAACTAAAACTAGCGTAAAGATAACGAAGAGGCCCTATAACTCCTCCATCGACCCACTGTAAAACTTGCTTTATCGAAGGATTGAAGCGCGTCCATAAAGCTTCCATCAAAAACACTTGTTGCTTTTTAGCACAAGCAATCATCTCAATCACTTGTTTTTGATTAATCGCTAAAGGCTTTTCACATAAGACCGCCTTTCCACTTTTTAAAGCTTTTAAAGTATGATTATAATGGTTTTGATTTAAGGAAGCAATATAAATTATCTCTATTGCCTCATCTTCGAACAATGTCCCATAATCTCCATAAGCTTTAATAACTTGGTATTTAGAGGCAAATGCTTGAGCTCGGTCTAAGTTAGAAGAAGCTACTGCCTCTAGAGAACAGCCTTCTACGAGTTGTAAATCTTGAGCAAATTTATGAGCAATCTTTCCTAACCCCAGAATACCCCATTTGATTACTCTAGCCATAAGCTATCTAATTAATGCGTCCAAATTATTAATAGATAAAGGTTGTCTCGAAGTAAAGCCCTCTCCTGAATCAGTACCAATGAGTCTCCCAAAATTTCGAGCCCTATAGCTTACGCTATCCAGAAAGTTTTTACTACTAATAGGGGTCCTATTTTCTTTTGAATCGGGATCATATAATTGGCTGGAATATGCTGATACTGCAGCAATTTTTTTATCTAGATATCCAGAAATATCAAGAATGATATGAGGTTCTAAGTCATTCCATTGAATATATTCCAAAACAATTTTGGGACGCCAAGCCTGTTGAGCGATCCCTTCCTCATTCATGGTTTCAATTTTAATTAACCCACTCAAAAAGCAAGCATCATTTACTAAACGATTTCCCTTTGAATGATCAATATGCCTGTCCTGAACAGAATTACAGAAAACTATAGTAGGACGATAGGTTCTAATTTTTTGTATGAGCTGTAGTTGGTGTTTTTGATCATTGACAAAAAAACCATCTTTAAACTTTAAATTTTCCCGGTGGTGAATTCCTAGAATATCGGCAGCATCTGCCGCTTCTTGCTTTCTAATTTCAGCCGTTCCTCTAGTCCCTAACTCACCTTGTGTAAGGTCAATGATCGCAACTTTTTTTCCTTGAGCTATTGAAAGCGCAAGCGTCCCGGAACAACCTAATTCAACATCATCGGGATGGGCACCAAAAGCTAGGATATCAACTTTCATGGGTCTTGTAATTTTACGGATTGTATTAAGTCGTTTTTTATATCTTCAAAGGCTTCAATTCCAGTCGAAAAGCGTATCATTTGAGGGCCAATGCCTTGAGCAATTCGCTCTTCTTCAGTCAACAAAGCGTGTGAAGTTAGATGTGGGCTTAAAGCGGTACTTTCAATACCGGCTAAACTCATCGTTGGTTTAATTAATTCTAGATTCAAAAGAAACTTCTTAGCATCTATTTGTGCATTGAGATTAAATGATAGCATTCCGCCAAAACCATGCATTTGCTTTTTCGCTAATTCATGGTTTGGGTGATTGCTTAGACCAGGATAAAATACTTGATCTACCCAGCTTTCTTTTTCTAAAAATTCAGCTATTTTTAGAGCGTTTGTGTTTTGAGCTTGTACCCTTAAAAAGAGGGTTTTGATGCTGCGTTCTAATAACCAAACAGTATAATCACTTAAACTCCCACCAAAATTCTTTGCAGAAAGAAAAAGACGTTCTATGGAAACTTGTGAACCCAATACAACTCCAGCGCATATATCACTATGCCCTCCAAGATATTTCGTAGCACTATGCAGGACAATATCTATTCCAAAATGTATGGGGTTTTGATTTACGGGACTCGCAAATGTATTGTCAATCATTGACCACAAACCATGTGCTTTGGCTAAATCACTTATTTCCTTAAGGTCAATTATTTTTAAAGTAGGGTTACTTGGTGTTTCTATGTAGATGCCCTTGGTGTTCTCACGAATTTCCTTTTCGAAATCATCAGAGGTCATTCCAGAGGTAAAACTAAATTCTATTCCAAATTTGGGGAATTCATGTTTGACGAAATTTCTAGTTCCCCCATAAAGATCATTTTGGAAAACAACATGATCACCTGATTCTAAGTGTGCCATCAATGCCGTACTAATTGCTGCCATTCCTGACCCGAAAATCATTCCTGCTTCAGCTCCTTCCAATGCTGCTATTTTCTTTGCTAAACCTCTTTGATTTGGAGTATTAAAATATCGAGGATATTGACTACTCTCCACATCATTAAAGGCGTAAGAAGTTGAAGGAAAAAGAGGAGAAATGGCTCCTCCGAACTGTTCGTCTTTCAATTCTCCCGCGTGAACACAAAGCGTCTTAAAGTCAGCTTGTTTTTTCATTTAATTTTCAATCCAGGAGATGATACTCGGATCATCTGGTTGGGTTCTCGGTGACACAACTTTAGCCAATCTGCCTTCTGAATTGATTAAATACTTTTGGAAATTCCAAGAAACACTTGAACTGATAGTTCCATTTTGAGATTCTTGAGTTAAAAATTTATAGATCGGATGCATGTTTTTTCCTTTTACAGATATTTTACTCATCATTGGAAAAGTTACTCCGTAATTTTTTTCGCAAAATATTGCTATCTCTTCATCAGTACCAGGCTCCTGAAATAAAAAATCATTGGCTGGAAACCCTATAATAACAAAATCTTTATCTCCGTATTTATCGTAAAGGGCTTGAAGCTTTTTGTATTGTGGAGTCAATCCGCATTTAGAAGCTGTATTGACAATCATGATCTTTTTCCCTTTTAATTGTTTAAAATCAAAATCTGCTCCTTCGAGATCTGTGACATTAAATTGGTAGATTGTTTGGTCAATCTCTTTTTGACTTCGTGCGGAAAGGGAGGTAATCATAAGTATTGTTAGGATTAAATTTCTAATTTTCATTTTGTTTTTTTTCAAAGGTCGCAGATTTATAGCAAAGAAAAAAATTCAATATCCTTTTAAACTACTTCGGCACTTAAT
>JALRDC010000051.1 GCA_023262245.1 Flavobacteriaceae bacterium | reverse complement strand
CCTCAGAGGTAGGTCTGACAATTAACTCTTCCTCTAATTTTGCTTCAGGATCAACCCTTAGTTTACCCGTATTATCTGGATCATTTTGTAATCTATAGTGCGTAACTACGGCACACTCTTTGGCAAATCCCTCGGCATTTTTTTCTTCAGCTTCAAATAAACTTTTAGGAACAAAAAGAGGAAAGTACGCATTTTGATGTCCTGTCTTTTTAAACATTTTATCCAGCTCAGCTTGCATTTTTTCCCAAATTGCATACCCGTATGGTTTAATCACCATACAACCGCGAACAGCTGAATTTTCTGCAAGATCAGCTAGAACTACGATTTCATTATACCATTTTGAATAATCTGTTTCGCGGGGGGTTAATTTTTTTGCCATAAATTTTTGGCACAGAATTTGCCTATATTAGATTGAATTAATTTTTGTGATACAAAGCTAACCCTTTTGATTCGAAATTATAAAACGATTCCTTATGAAAACAACACAATTACATATCAAATTAAAGAATTTATTTTTAGGTCTTTTTTCATCTGCCTTAGTATTGAGTTGTGGAAGTTTTCAAAGTGCCTCTTATTATGAGTCGGATGGAATCTATGTTTCCAAAACGAAAACAGAAATTACGCAAATTCCAAAAAAGAATAACAGCAGTTATTACCAGCAGTATTTTCAAAATGCAGCAGATGAAGGTTATGTGGAACCTGCCTCTGATGAAATTTATTTTACCGATACTGATTCCTATGAAAGTACAGGGCAATATTATCAAAACAATACTGTAGAATATGGTAATAGTCAGATTCCTTGGGGCGAGCAAACTAGTAGAACAGAAATCGTATATATTGATAATTCTCCATCCTATCTTTGGGGTCTTTCAGGTTTTGCATTTAATTTTTCTCCCTTTTGGAATGGCTATTACTCAAATCCTTACCGCTTTGGATATGGGAGGTTTAACAGGTCCTTTTACAATTACCCTTATAATGGTTTTGGTGGCTTTTGGGGGTATGATCCTTTTTATTCACCTTTTAGTTATTACGGAGGCTTTTATAATCCCTATGGGTTTGGTTTCGGCTATGGATATCATGGTATCTATGGAAATCATTGGGCTCTTCGTTATAACCGCTGGAATCGTTTTGATGATTACTATAGAAGTAACTTCGACAGAAGAAACAGCCGAGATTATAAAAGTACCGTTGCTCGAGTAAAATCTGGTAGAGGTGAAAAAAATTATAACAATAGTTCACAAACTCGTCAAAGAAAGCAAGAACAAAATTCCAAAAATAGAGCAGTTCAAAGCACCATCAATCGATTGAATTTAGGAAGAGGAACTACTTCTTTAGGAGGAACTTCACTTGTTGGTTATGATAGAAATCGTTTAGGAGTTAGAGCTTCTTCAAGCAATACTTCAAACGCTCGTCCTAGTACAAATTCTATTTCTAGAAATCAAAACGGCTTAGGATTAACACAAGGAAACATAAATATCAACAAACCTTCTTCTGGCATATCGAGAAATGCAGGAAGAGTTCAACAACAGTATCGTTTGATAGATCGCAATCCAAATCGCAGCACAACAGTTCAACGCAATACTAATAGAAGCAATGAGGTAGTTCGTAGCTCGAGGAGGGTTAATGGTGTCCAAACTCCTTACAGAGGAGCTCCAAGACAACAAAGGCAGAGCCGAAGTCAAAATGAAACGATTAAAAACAATAGCAATCAAAGCCGGAGTACTAACTACTCTCGTTCCAACAGTTCTTACAGTACCAATCGTTCCTCGTCTAGTAGTTCAAACTACAACTCGGGAAGCAGCAGATCCTCCTACAGCTCATCAGGTGGAAGATCTTCAGGTACTAGCAGAGGTTCTTCGGGCGGTGGTCGAAGAAATAAATAAACCCTAAAACAAACAGTCCAATGCGATACTTATTTTACATGGGTACAGCCCTTCTTATGTCTCAATTTTTAGCTTCGCAAACGCTAAATGACGTCAATTATCTGACAAGTTCTGACCTGAGTGGATCTGCTCGTTATACTGCAATGGCAGGAGCTTTCGGAGCTCTTGGTGGAGATCTCACAGCTATTAGCGACAATCCGGCAGCCTCTTCCGTTTTTCTTAATACAGAAATTGGTGCTAGTCTCAATTTTCAAGGACTTGAAAACAAAGGAAGTTATTTTGGATCCCTTCAAACTGCTGAAGATGAAAACTTTTATTTAGACCAATTTGGCGCTGTTTTTGTCTTTAATAATACAGATTCTGAAAACCCTTGGTCTCGAATAAGTGCAAGCTTCAACATTAATAAAGTTGCTTCTTTCGATCAGAATGCAGGGATCAATGGTGTCAATTCTTCTGGAATTGCCGATTATTTTCTCTATTATGCTGATGGAGTTCCTTTTGGAGATATTCAGCTCTATGATGATGAGACAATTGAAAATATCTATCGTTATTTAGGAGATGAAATTGGTTTTGGAACCCAACAAGCCTTTCTAGGATATCAAGCCTATATCATCGACCCCTATTCCTTTAATGATGCAGAACGCTCCTATTTTTCTAATGTTGATTCTAGTCAAGTGCGTCACGATTTAAATCTTTCAAATAGAGGGTTTCACAGAAAAACAAGTTTTAATTTTAGTGCACTCTATAATAACTTACTCCACCTTGGGGTAAACTTTAACTCACACAAGATTGAATTTTTTAATGATCAAGAACTTTTTGAAGGAGATCACGCTTTAAATTCTTTTGTTTATGATATCAATTTTAACAATTACCTCATCACTATTGGAGAAGGATTTTCAATGCAATTTGGAGCGATTTTAAAATTAAAAAATCTACGTCTAGGGGCAAGTTATGATAGTCCACAGTGGATTGAACTCCATGACGAAACTCAACAAAGCTTAAGTGCTTATCGATTTGAAGAGGGTTCTGAAATTCAGGAAATCTTAGACCCAGAAATAACCAATTCCTTTGCACCTTATCAATTTAAAATACCTTCAAAAATCAATTTGAGCTTTGCGTATATTTTTAATGATAGTGGCCTTATTTCATTCGATTACAGTTCTCAAGATTTATCAAACAGCACCCTTAGTCAACCTGGTGGAAGTGATTTTCTAGATAATTTAAACTCCGCAGTGAATACCAACTTTAATACAATAAACACGATTAAAATTGGTGGGGAATATCGTATCAAAGACCTTAGTTTAAGAGGAGGCTATTTTTACAGAGGAAAGAATCAAACTTTGGTATCCAATGATGATCAAGCATTCACTTTTGGAATTGGATTAAATTTTGGTGGAAGTACGCTAAATCTGTCTTTTGTCCAATTTGAACAAAATAAACGTTTTCAACTCTTTTCCGAAGGACTAACCGATTCTTATGAACTGAGTAAAAGTCTGTCCCGGATCACTCTGAGTTATAATTTTAAACTTTGATCTTAATAGGGTTTACCATTTCCTTTTTAAAATCAGTATATTTGTAAGCATTTTAGAGCTTATGAAAATTGAAAAACTATTCTCAGACCATCCTGCCGATACAGGCGATGACCATTTCTCATCAAATGCTGAAACACCTCTAAGATCGGATGCTTTTGACAAAAGCAATGATGAAAAAATTTTAATCATACAAGAGCATGTTCGCTCCATACTTGAAACTCTGGGTATGGATTTGACTGATGACAGTCTTAAGGGCACCCCACTTCGTGTTGCCAAAATGTTTGTAAACGAAACCTTTGGAGGGTTGCATCCTGATGAAAAACCCAAAGCCTCTACCTTTAAAAACTCTTATAAATATGGAGAAATGTTGGTAGAAAAAAACATTACCCTTTACTCTACTTGTGAACATCACTTGTTACCCATTGTTGGAAAAGCTCATGTTGCATACATCTCTAACGGCTCTGTTGTGGGACTATCAAAAATGAATCGAATTGTCGATTATTATGCAAAACGACCTCAAGTTCAGGAACGTCTAACGCTTCAAATTGTTCAAGAATTACAAAAAGTACTGGGTACTCAAGATGTTGCTTGCGTGATCGATGCAAAACACTTGTGTGTCAATTCTCGTGGAATCAGTGATGTTGCCAGTAGTACGGTTACTAGTGAGTTTGGAGGGCTTTTTAAAACTGAAGAAAAAAAACGTGAGTTTTTAGATTATATCAAACTTGATACAGAATTTTAATGGACAACTCCCTATTCGTTTACAATTCTTTAAAAGGCGAAAAAGAAGTATTTAAATCCATTCTACCGGATCATGTTGGAATGTATGTTTGTGGACCAACAGTATACAGCAATGTGCATTTGGGGAATTGTAGAACGTTTATATCCTTCGATTTAATTTATCGTTATTTAATGCATTTAGGTTATAAAGTGCGTTATGTAAGAAATATTACTGATGCTGGACACTTAGAAAATGACGCTGATGAAGGAGAAGATCGCATTGCAAAAAAAGCCCGTCTTGAGTCTATAGAGCCTATGGAAGTTGTACAACGTTACACCGTGGACTTTAGAGACACTATGGCTCGTTTTAATGCTTTGCCCCCTAGTATTGAACCTACTGCTACAGGACATATCGTAGAACAAATTGAATTGATTAAAGAAATATTAGAGAAAGGTTATGCTTATGAAGTTAACGGATCTGTATATTTTGATGTTTTAAAATTCAACAAAGACATTCCTTACGGCAAACTAAGTGGCAGAAAAATTGAAGAGCTCATTCACAACACGCGGGCTCTGGATGGTCAAAGTGACAAAAAAAATCCCCAAGATTTTGCCCTGTGGAAAAAAGCTGAACCCGAACACATCATGAGGTGGCCTTCTCCTTGGAGCGATGGCTTTCCAGGATGGCATCTAGAATGTACTGCAATGAGTCGAAAATATTTGGGATCACAGTTTGACATTCACGGGGGTGGAATGGATTTAAAATTTCCTCACCACGAATGTGAAATCGCACAAGCAGAATCTATAGATAATAAGCCCCCTGTTAAATATTGGCTGCATGCCAATATGCTGACCCTTAACGGTAAGAAAATGGCTAAATCTACCGGAAATAACATCCTTCCAGATGAAATGTTTAGTGGTCAAAACAATGTCTTTAGCAAAGCCTTTTCTCCTATGGTGGTTCGTTTTTTCATGCTTCAAGCTCATTATAGAAGCATCGTAGACATCAGTGAAAAAGCCCTTGAGGCGTCGGAAAAAGGGTTTCATCGTTTGCTGGATGCAATCGTACTATTAGAGCAAATCACTCCTTCAGAAACCACTACAGACTTTGAATTGCAATCTTGGAAACAAAATTGTTATCAGGCTATGAATGACGACTTTAATAGTCCGCTACTTATAGCCCATCTTTTTGAGGCAGTAAAGTTTATAAATTCTGTTTCAAATGAAAAGCAGCAAATAAGTATACAGGATTTAGAATCCCTCAAAAGCTCAATGCATGCTTTTTTCTTTGAGGTCTTAGGATTAGCTCAACCTAATGCAAACCAAGTCGCTGCGGACAACAGTCAGTTGGAAGGAACTCTAGCACTTTTGTTAGAGATAAGAAATAATGCAAGAGTTTCAAAAGATTTTGCCACATCGGATCTCATTCGCGATGCGCTATTAAAATTAAATATCCAAATCAACGACGGTCCTGAGGGAAGCTCTTTCAAAATAAACTAACAGCAATATTTTGAAAAGGATCTTGATTTTTCCCTTACTGATGCTAATCAAAGGATATCAAAGCTTCCTTTCACCTTTATTTCCTCCCACTTGCAGATATCAACCCACATGTTCCCAATATGCTGTTGAGGCCTTGAAGAAATTTGGTTTGTTTAAAGGAGGCTGGTTAGCACTGAAACGCATCTTGAGATGTCACCCATGGGGAGGTTCTGGATACGACCCAATTCCCTGAGGAATTGTTTCGTTTCCCTTTGATTTTAATTACATTTACAAAGTAAAACTCAATAACCATGTACTTTTCAAAAATCGATTGGGCTCCTAGCGAAACACTTTTTAAAATAGGGAGTTTTGGAATTCATTATTATAGTTTAATGTTTATAATCGCTTTTGGGCTGGGTTACTATATCATGAAAAATATTTTTAAAGACGAAAAAATTTCTTTGGATTATTTGGAATCACTTTTTGTCTATATGGTTTTATCCATTCTTATTGGTGCCCGACTTGGAGATGTCTTTTTTTACAGTTGGGATTATTATCAGGACCATCTCTTAGAAATTTTATTACCCATTAGAGACACTCCTAACGGATACACCTTTACAGGTTTTAGAGGTTTAGCAAGTCATGGGGCTGTAATCGGCACACTCATTGGTTTGTATTTATATCAATTAAAATTTAAAGAGCGTCCCATTTTATGGCTATTGGATCGGGTTACCATCCCAGTTGCAATAGGCGCGAGTTTTGTAAGGCTAGGGAATTTTATGAATTCTGAAATCGTAGGGAAATACAGTAATTCTAACTTTGGAGTTGTCTTTTTAAATCGAGGTGAAAACTTACCTCGTCATCCTGCACAGCTTTACGAAGCTATGGGTTACTTTATTTTGTTTTTTATACTGAGACAAGTGTACAAAACAGAAAATAGAAACAGACAAGGCTATCTAATTGGACTCTTTTTTGCTGGGATGTTTACCATTCGTTTTTTTATTGAGTTCATCAAAGAAAGCCAAGGAGGACTAGAAGAATTTTTACCTTTATTCTCTACAGGACAATGGTTAAGTATTCCCTTGGTTCTTTTAGGTCTTTTTTTAATGTGGCGTGCTCCAAAACCAAAAAAAGCATGAGCTTAAGGCTTGTATCTATTGTCCTTGGACTGTTTAGCCTGTTTTCCCTTGGATGTAAAAATGTGCAACCTCAAAAGATAGAAGAAAAAGTCATCGCTTTCAAAAAAGAAGGTTCCTTAAGCATTTTAACTGCAAGCAAAAAAACCTTAGCTCAATTTGACATTGAAATAGCAAACACCCCATATGAGCGAGAAACTGGATTGATGTACCGCGAAAGTTTAGAGGAAAATCGTGGAATGCTTTTCGTTTTTGATCAAGAACAAATCTTAAGTTTTTATATGAAAAACACCCCTCTTTCCTTAGATCTAATTTTCTTAAATAGCAAACTTGAAATTGTTCACATCCACAAAAATGCAACGCCTAATGATCCCAGCACGATAAATTCAAAATTTCCTGCGCGTTTTGTCCTTGAATTAGTTGCAGGGACAAGTGAAAAATATCAACTTAAAACGGGAAACATTGTTGAATACACCACCTTTTAAATACTATGGAGGAAACATTAAAATACCCAATAGGAAAATACCAATGGAATGAATTTCCAACCTCTCAAGAAATCGAAATTGGGATCAAAACGCTGGAGACATTTCCACAAAAATTGAGTACAATTTTATCCGAGCTTTCAGAATCGGACTTATTAAAACAATACCGCCCGGGTGGCTGGAATATTGCACAAATAGTACATCATCTAGCAGATAGTCATATGCATTGCTATCTTCGACTTAAACACGCCGTATTGGAAGAAACCCCCCATATAAAAGACTATAATGAAGCCGATTGGGCAAATCTACCCGATGCCACTAGTACCCACATAGAACCCAGTAGGACCCTTATAGAAGCACTTCATCGAAAATGGTGTCTATTCCTAAGAAGTTTAAATGAAGAGCAATATGTACGGGCTTATTTTCATCCTGAAAGAAATAAAAATTATCCTCTGGGCACTACCATATTAGTATACGCGTGGCATTGTGAACACCACTTGGAACATATTCGAATGGCACTTAAGAGATGAAAAATAAAAAAGCCATGCTTATCGCTTGGCTTTTTTATTTTCTAAGTGAAAGGGTTTATTTACTTTCCTCTAAGGCTTTTCGTTTGTGCGTGTCATACATCACAGGAGTAGCAATAAATACGGAAGAGTAAGTCCCAACCAATACTCCTACAATTAAAGCAAACATGAAACCTCTAATTGATTCTCCACCAAAAATAAAAATGGCTAAAAGAACAAGGAGTGTAGTAAGTGAAGTATTTAATGTTCTACTTAAGGTACTATTCAAAGCACTATTTACGGTTTCATTGAATTCCCATTTTGTATGTTCATTTACAAACTCTCGGATGCGATCAAAAACAACCACAGTATCATTTAATGAATATCCTATTACTGTTAAGATAGCCGCAATAAAAGCTTGATTGATCTCCATATTAAAAGGCATAAAGGTATAGGTCAAAGAAAAAATCCCTAATACGATTAATACATCATGGAAGACTGCAGCTACGGCTCCAAGAGAGAATTGCCACTTCTGAAATCGCAATAAAATATAAAGAAACACAACGATTAAAGATCCAATAACAGCTAGAAACGAATTGTTTTTAATATCATCAGCTATGGTAGGTCCTACTTTGATGGAGGACATGATACCGATGGATTTTTCGGAACTCCCTTTAACAAAATCATCATAAGCAGTTCCGTCAGGTAAATAGGATAATAATGAGGAATACAGTTTATTTTGTATTTCTTCATCAACTGCAATACCCTCAACATCTACTTTATATTTGGTTGTTATTTTTAATTGATTTTCCTCTCCAAAGGTTTTAACCTCAGCACTACCAAACTCATCTAACAAAAGTGAACTGATTTCAGTAGGGTTTACAGGTTTTTCAAATCGAACGGTATAGGATCGACCCCCTACAAAATCTACTCCTTGGTTTAAACCTTTAAAGCCAAGTGAAAACAAGCTGATAAGAATTAAAACTGAAGAAATTACATAAGCAACTTTTCGTTTTTGTAAAAAAGAGATGTTGATATTGGACAATAATCCCCTTGTAGTTTTTGTAGAAAATGAAACCGCTTTACCTTTTTCATTTCTTGAATCCACTAAAATTCTGGTGATAAAAATGGCCGTAAACAAGGAGGTTCCAATACCAATCAGAAGTGTGGTTGCAAATCCTTTGATAGGACCAGTTCCAAAAATAAAGAGAATTAAGGCTGTTAAGCCCGTAGTAATATTTGCATCTAAAATAGAGGATAACGCATTGTTAAATCCATCTGCTATTGCTTTACGAATCCCTTTTCCTTTTTTGAGTTCTTCTCGTACCCGTTCGAAAATCAAAACATTTGCGTCAACAGAAATTCCGATAGTTAATACAATCCCCGCAATTCCAGGTAAGGTAAGTACTGCTCCTAAACCAGCTAAAATTCCGAAAATCAAAAGAATGTTTAATAAAAGAGCAATGTCAGCAAAAACCCCTGAACTACCGTAATAAAAAATCATCCAAATCAGAACAATGATAAGTGCTATGATAAAGGAATAAATTCCCGCTTCGATAGCTTCTTTACCTAAAGAAGGTCCAACAATTTCAGACTGAATGATTTCGGCTGAAGCAGGTAATTTTCCAGCTCTAAGGACATTGGCTAAATCGATAGCCTCGTTTAGGGTAAAATTTCCTGTAATTTCTGATCGCCCTCCGGCAATAGCTCCATTGGATACCCCTGGTGCAGAGTAAACTACATTATCTAATACAATTGCAATATTACTCGCATCCTTAAAGGCCTTTCCTGTCATATTTTCCCATATACGGGCACCTCTAGAATCCATTTGCATCGATACAGCGGGATTTCCCACTTGATCAAAAGTTTGTAATGCATCAACTACAACTCCACCACTTAGGGGGGCAAGATTTTCTCGATTTGATTTTAAAGCATATAATTCAACTACATCTCCATCAGCAGTAGGTTTTCCCCAAGCAAAACGAGTGTAACGATACTCGGAGGGAAGTAATCTACGGACTTCAGGTTGATCAAGATAGCTCATGATTAAATCACTGTCTCGAGTAGCAAATTGTGCTAAGACAGGTCCCCCTTGAAAGCCTTGACCTACGATACGATCTAGAATAGGGTTGTTGTTTGGGGCAGATATAGAATCTTGAGTTGCTACATCTGCTAAAAGATCGTCGATTTCAGAATCTGCATCTTTTTCAATATCATCTTGAAGTGCTACCTCTTTCTGCACCTGTGAACCTAGATATGTGTTTGCTTCAATGATAAAATTGATCAGCTGATCGTTTTTATAGGTTTCCCAAAATTCTAATTGAGCGGTACTCTGTAATAAATTTTGTACTCGATCTACATCTTTGGCTCCAGGAAGTTCAACCAAAATACGCCCCGATGTTCCTAACCGTTGAATATTCGGCTGGGTAACACCAAATTTATCGATCCGTTTTCTCAACACCTCAAATGCGGAAACGATAGATTCATCAATTTTTCTTCGAATAACAGACTGGGTTTCTTGATCTGTCATTTCGAAATTAATCTCATCACTCAGCGTTCTATTTGCGAAGATCTCTGGAGAGGCTAATTTTTCTCCACTTTTTACTTGATCAAAAGCTTTGAAGAAAGACTCAATATAAGGCTCATCTGAAGACTTTTGTAGTACATCGGCTTCGTCTAATGCTCTATTAAAAATTGGATTTTTAGTGTTTTCAGTTAGTCCACTAAGGATATCGCGAATAGAAATTTGTAGAATTACATTAATTCCTCCTTTGAGGTCAAGCCCTTTATTGAGCTCTTTCTCTTTGGCGTCATTATAGGTTGTAAATCCGTAAAGTGGGTTATTTCCTATCGAATCTAAATAGGAAGTTACCGTTTGATCGCGAAGCTCGAGATAGTTTGGTTCTTCTTCAGAAACTACCTGACGAGCATAGGTAGCAGCTTGTTTTTCAACATTACTTGTTATGAAAGTGAAGGAGAGTTGGTAGATACTTACTAGTGCAAATAAAATACCGAAAACTCTGATCAAAGAATTATTTTGCATTTCAATAAAATTAAAGCTCAATTAAGGCGAGCAAATATAGGATTAAACCAAAGAATTGACAACTCTAAGTGCGATTAATACTCCTAGAAAATACTTTGACATTAAAGAATCTCTTTAAGAGCAGTATTCATTGCATGAACTTTTTCAGCACTTTCGTTAAGAAGTGCTTGCTCAGCAGCATTTAATTGGATGTCAATAATGGATTCGATTCCATTGGCTCCAATGATACAAGGAACTCCTATACAAATATCCTTTAGTCCGTATTCTCCTTCTAAGAGCACGGAACATGGAATCATTCTTTTGTAGTCATTTAAGATACTTTCTACCAAATAAGCTACCGAAGCACCAGGCGCATACCATGCAGAAGTTCCTAACAGCTTGGTTAAAGTGGCTCCACCTACCATGGTATCTGCTGAAACTTTTTCTAAAGTTTCTTTGTCCAAGTACTGTGAAACGGGTGCACCATTATAGCTTGCCAAACGTGTTAAAGGAATCATTGTGGTATCTCCATGTCCTCCTATAACCATCCCTTGAATATCATTTGCAGGTTTGTCTAAAGCTAAGGAAAGATAGGTTTTAAATCTAGAACTATCCAAAGCGCCTCCCATACCAATGATACGATTCTTTGGAAGTCCTGTAGCCTTTAGTGCCAAGTAAGTCATGGTATCCATTGGATTTGAAACCACGACAATGATGGCGTTGGGAGAGTACTCTAATATACTTTCAGAGACTTTTTTTACAATACCTGCATTAATCCCTATCAGTTCTTCTCTTGTCATACCCGGTTTTCTTGGGACTCCAGAAGTTATGACAACGACATCACTTCCGGAGGTGGCAGCGTAGTCATTTGTAACACCTGTTATGGAGGTATTAAATCCTAATGTAGTTGCAGTTTGGTAAAGATCCAAAGCTTTTCCTTCTGCAAAACCTTCTTTAATATCTAATAATACAACTTTACTTGCTATTTGTTTCTGAGCAATATACTCGGCACAAGAGGCACCAACATTTCCTGCCCCAACAATCGTGACTTTCATCTATTAAAATTTAAATTAATCAAGTTTCAAGTGCAAAATTACACATCAATATTGGCGTAGATTGCATTTTTCTCAATAAATTCTCTGCGGGGAGGCACTTCATCTCCCATTAGCATAGAGAAAACACGATCTGCCTCGCCACCATTATCAATCGTTACTTGTCTTAGTGTACGTTCTTCAGGATTCATGGTAGTATCCCATAACTGTTCTGCATTCATTTCCCCTAATCCTTTGTAGCGTTGAACAGAAGCCCCCGAGCCAAACTCTTTGAGTAGCATATCTCTTTGGTCATCATTCCACGCATAATCTTTCTTCTGCCCTTTTTTTACTAAATAAAGCGGTGGCGTTGCAATATAAATATATCCTGCCTCTATCAATTCCTTCATATATCTGAAAAAGAACGTCAAAATTAGAGTAGAAATATGGCTTCCATCTACATCAGCATCACACATGATTACAATTTTGTGATACCTCAATTTTTCTAAATTCAGGGCTTTACTGTCTTCCTCTGTACCTATGGTTACACCAAGGGCTGTATAAATGTTTCTAATTTCCTCGTTTTCAAACACCTTATGTTGCATGGCTTTTTCAACATTCAAGATTTTTCCACGCAACGGGAGGATGGCCTGAAAATTTCGATCTCTCCCTTGCTTGGCCGTTCCTCCAGCAGAGTCCCCCTCAACAAGGAATACCTCACAAAGTGTTGGATCTTGTTCGGAACAATCAGAAAGCTTCCCTGGAAGTCCGCCTCCACTCATCACCGTCTTACGCTGTACCATTTCTCTTGCTTTTCGAGCTGCATGACGGGCCTGAGCAGCAAGAATTACTTTTTGTACAATGGTTTTGGCATCATTGGGATTTTCCTCTAAATAATTTTCAAGCATCTCAGAAACAGCTTGTGAGACCGCGGAAGTTACTTCTCTATTTCCCAATTTTGTCTTGGTCTGACCCTCAAACTGAGGCTCGGCTACCTTTACTGAGATAATAGCTGTTAATCCCTCTCTAAAATCATCTCCTGCTATTTCAAATTTAAGTTTATCTAGCAGCCCAGAGCTATCAGCATATTTCTTTAATGTAGTTGTAAGACCCCTTCTAAATCCTGAAAGATGGGTTCCTCCTTCATGTGTATTAATATTGTTTACATAGGAATGCAGGTTTTCCGAAAACGAAGTATTGTAAATCATTGCTACCTCGACAGGAACTTCATTTTTTTCTCCTTCCATGGCAATTACATCACCAATAATGGCTTCTCTAGATTCGTCTAGAAAATGGATGAATTCTTTTAAGCCTTCTTTGGATTGAAAAGTATCCGAAATAAATGCTCCATTTTCATCCTTATTCCTTCTATCGATGATAACGATTTTAATCCCTTTATTAAGATAGGAAAGTTCTCGCATACGCAACGACAAAGTTTCGTAGCTGTAGTCTAGTGTTTGAAGAAAAATTTGTGGATCTGGCTTAAAGGTTACTTCGGTTCCTGTTTCGGAAGTATCTCCGATACTTGCCACAGGAGCGATCACTTTTCCGCGTTGATACTCTTGTTGCCAAATTTTTCCCTCACGGTATACGGTAGCTTTCAAACTTTCCGAGAGCGCGTTAACACAAGAAACCCCTACTCCATGAAGTCCACCAGATACTTTATACGAGTCTTTATCAAACTTTCCTCCAGCACCAATTTTAGTCATGACGACTTCAAGCGCAGAAACTCCTTCTTTTTTATGGATTCCAACAGGAATTCCCCTTCCGTTATCTTTGGTGGTTATCGAATTGTCTTCATTGATGATGACCATTATTTGATCACAATGTCCTGCAAGAGCTTCATCAATTGAATTATCTACAACTTCGTATACTAAATGGTGTAGTCCTCTAGTACCAACATCACCAATATACATCGAGGGTCGCATACGGACGTGCTCCATCCCTTCGAGGGCTTGAATACTGTCTGCTGAATATTGATTTTTTTGATTTTCGTCACTCATAATTTGTTTGGTTTTTTGCCTGTGAAACCACCGACTAACAAATATACCGAATTAGCCCCTAGAAGAGTGTCTAAAGCCTTGTCAATAAGGGGAAGTTATTAACATTTGAGTGTGCAAAAAATCTTGTTTTTAATGCCGTTTTCTTTCTTAAAAAAGAGCTATTCACCATAGCTTTTTTCATGCACATTAGCTACTGCTCTTCCACTGGGGTCGTTTTGGTTTTTAAAAGCCTCGTCCCAAGCTAATGCAACAGGAGTACTACAAGCTACAGACGGCACAGAAGGGACGCTTAATGCGGCTGTTTCGCTAGGGAAATGAGATTCGAAAATGCTGCGATAATAAAATTCTTCTTTATTTTGTGGTGTCTGCACTGGAAAGCGGTAATGTGCATTAGTCATTTGCTCGTCCGTAACTTCTTCTTCCACTAGTTCCTTTAAGGTGTCAATCCAACTGTAACCAACTCCATCAGAAAACTGTTCTTTTTGACGCCAAGCAACACTTTCTGGTAAATATTTTTCGAAGGCTTTTCTAAGCACCCATTTTTCCATTCGTTCCTGAGTAATCATTTTGTCTTTTGGATTCAATCGCATCGCTACCTCTATGAACTCCTTGTCTAAAAAAGGTACACGACCTTCAATGCCCCAGGCTGCAAGAGATTTATTGGCTCTAAGGCAGTCATATTGATGCAGTTTATCTAATTTACGAACCGTTTCTTCGTGAAACTCCTTTGCGTTGGGTGCTTTATGAAAATAGAGGTAGCCACCAAACAATTCGTCTGCACCCTCTCCGGAAAGCACCATTTTAATTCCTAACGCTTTGATTGCTCGTGCCATTAAGTACATGGGCGTGGAGGCGCGTATGGTAGTGATATCATAAGTCTCAAGATGGTAAATTACTTCGCGGATGGCGTCTAAGCCCTCTTGTATGGTAAATTTGATCTCATGGTGTACTGTTCCAATATGCTTGGCTACTTCTTGAGCTGCTGCAAGGTCTGGTGATCCTTCCAAACCTACAGAAAAGGAATGGAGTTGTGGCCACCACGCTGCTTGAGTATCATCAGACTCTACTCGCTTGGCAGCAAATTTTTTGGCAAGAGCAGAGGTTATTGAAGAGTCCAAACCTCCTGAAAGTAAAACCCCATAAGGAACATCACTCATCAACTGACGGTGGACTGCATCGGATAATGCATCATGCAGATCCTCTATAGATGTTTGATTGTTTTTTACTGCTTCATAGCTTTCCCATTCTGTATCATACCATTTTACTGGAGCCGGATCAGAACTGTGTAGGTAATGCCCCGGAGGAAATAATTCGATTTTTGAACAGACTCCTTCTAAAGCCTTCAATTCAGAAGCAACATAGAAAGTACCATTGCCGTCCCATCCCATGTAAAGTGGGATGATTCCGATGTGGTCACGGGCGATAAAATATTCATCTTTAGCTTGATCGTAAATTGCAAAAGCAAAAATTCCATTGAGCCTCTTGACAAAGTCCTTGCCTTCCTTTTCATATAGAGCCAGTATTACCTCACAATCGGACTGTGTTTTAAACGCATATTCGGACTCCAAACCACTTCTGAGATTGCGGTGATTGTATATTTCTCCGTTAGCAGCAAGGATGAGATTTTCAGAAGGGCTGATCAAAGGTTGTTTTCCTGAGGTAGGGTCTACGATAGCCAATCGTTCATGAGAAAGTATTGCATTGGGAGCATCATAAATCCCACTCCAATCAGGACCCCGATGTCGTAACTTTTTGGACATTTCAAGGACCTGTGGTCTGATCTCTTCACTGGTCTGTTTCAATTCAAAAGCACATAAAATACCGCACATAATTTAATTTTTTGCCAAAAGTATGTTTTTGTTTAAAAAAATTAAACACATTTAGTATTTGTCTTAATAAATTAAATTGTTTTATTTAAAAAGACTATATTATTATAATTTCTTTGAGAAGAAAGAGCGTAAAAGTGAATGTTGTTAAGTGGAACTAATTGATACGATTGCTATAAACTATGTTTCCATCAAGCAGGGTGGCAACTATTCTTGCTTTAAGAATTCTGCTTTCTTTGACTTCCATGATGTTGCGATCTAAAATGATAAAGTCTGCAGCCTTGTTTATTTCAATAGATCCTTTCGACCCCTCTTCAAAGTTAGCATAGGCTCCCCAAAGTGTCATTCCCTTCAAGGCATCAATTCTTTTTAGCTTGTTTTCAGGAAGGTATCCTCCTTCGGGATACAATTCTCCATCTTGTCGAGCAACAGCGGCAAAGAATGTCATAAAGGGATTTACTTCTTCTACGGGAAAATCTGTCCCTAATGCTATTCGTCCTGATTTTTCAAGTAGGGCTTTATTGGCATAGGCTCCTTCAAGACGCTCAGAGCCTAAGCGGTCTTCTGCCCAATACATATCACTTGTCGCATGTGTAGGCTGTACTGAGGGGATTATTTTTCTGTTAAATAAGGCAATATCGACCGTATCTATGATTTGGGAATGTTCAATTCTCCATCTGGGATCGTTTGAAAACACGAGCGCTTTATTGTAGGCTTCCAATACAACTTTATTTGCTGCGTCTCCAATAGCGTGTGTGTTCATTTGAAAGGGTGTAGTTGCAAGCTTGTAAGCTAGTTTCTCAATAGAGTCTTTAGAGGTGACAAAGGCTCCTTTATGTCCGTATAAATCAGAATAAGGTTTTTTAAGAGCTGCGCCCCGTGAACCCAATGCGCCATCAGCATAAATTTTAAAAGAGCGGACATTCAACTTATCGGTACGTAAAGGTCCTTCAGTTAAAAAGTGATCCATGTTTTCTTGTGTATTAGAAATCATGGCGTATACTTTTATATCTAATGCTCCAACTTTATGAAGGCTGTCTATTAAATAAATATCTTCTTTATTTAGACCTGCTACAGAAACCGTGGTCAATCCATTTTCAAAACTGATTCTTTCGGCTGCTTTTAAGGCTTCTATTTTTTCTTGTTTTGTTGGATCGGGTAAAATTTCATTGATTAAACGCATTGGAGTGTCAACCAAAACTCCGGTTAGCTTTCCGTTTTCTTTGATTATAGCGCCTCCTTCTACCTCGGTTGTTTCGTCAATTCCTGCTAGATCTAACGCTTTTTGATTTACTAAAAGCGCATGTCCATCAATACGTCTTAAAGCAACTGGAATGTCTGGATACAATTCATCTAGGATAGCTTTGTTAGGGAGTTTTTTGTCTTCCCAATCATTTTGGTCCCAACCGCGACCTAAAACAGCTTGTAATTCTTTACCCTTTGAAAAGTCTTGAACGCGATTGATTACGTCTTCAAAACTGCGAGTGCCTTTCAAATCTACTTGTTGAAGACTAAGTCCCAAACTCATGAAATGACAATGCGAGTCAATAAATCCAGGAAAAACAGGAAGTTCTTGTAAATCCAATACCTTTTTTGCAGCATATTTTTCCAGTAATTCCTCACCACCTACTGCTACAAAGCGACCTTTATCCACAACAAAAGCTGATACAATTCCTTTGTTTTCATCCAGAGTATATACAGTAGCGTTATGAACAATTAAGTCAACTTTATTTTGACAAGAATTTAGAACTAAGGAAAGAACAAATAATGTTTGGAGTAAAAAGTATCTATTCATAAATCTTAATAAGATGGGTCTTTACTTTTTTTAAGTCACAAATGTAATAAAAATCGAGAGTGGTTCACAAAATTGTTTTAAGTTAAAATTTTGAATTTTTTAGTATTGAAAATCAAACTTATAAGTTATCCCCCCCAGCAATAACATTGGTGCTTCTCTAAAATATGCCCAGCGACCGTGGATTCCTTGAGAATTAAATCTCCCCTTTACAAAAGCATCAAATTGTTCTGTGATCTTAAAAGTAAGATGCGCGGTAGTGGTAATAAATAAAGGAAGGTTCTCTGGTGTAATTTGGACATTGGTGATGTCTTGTTCAAGGAAGATAGGGCGTATCGCAGCCTTTCGGTCTCCCCACAAACTACCGTTTAACGAAAGTACCAAACGATCGTTCCATTTAAACTGACTTTCCCAATTCATTTCTAAGGCAGGAATATTCCACAAAGCTTGGTCGTTATCTGTTTCAAAATAACGGTACAAAGTTTCGAAACGGACAAAGTTATTCTTGGTAATATCAATCCCTATTCCCGCTTTAAAGCCATAGAAATCTGTGTTGACATATTGGTTTTGAAAAGAATTTGATAAACGATATCCATCCTCCTCATTACTGCTATCAAAAGGCAAGCGTTCGAAATAACTGAAGTTTTCTACCTGATCGTATAAAACACTAAGATCAAAATTCAGTATTGATGCTAGGCGGGAACGAATTCCTAGGGAAGCGTTGTATTGATTAAAAGTTGGGACTAAAGGAGTTGAAGGAGCCAAGTAAGGATTGATTGTAGATAATGATTTATAGGTGTTTAACTCCACTCCCCCTGCTGCTTTGAGATAAGGACTGATCACATTTCCAGCTTTTTGATAAGATACTTCCAGATGAGGATAGTAAAACAAATGGGTTGCGAGCTGATCCGCACCAAATACATAAGAACCCCCTGCCCCAATTTTTACTTTTAAATCATTACGTAGGTGCTGCCAATATACTCTTAGCTCTGTTAAACCTTGAGTGTATTCTTCTATACTTCGCTCAAAAAAGGAATTCTCAAAGCGGGTATTGAAACCTGTAGCATCTGCCTCTAATTTTATTTTACCTTCACCCATTTCTAACTCTAAAATGGATTGCAATGCTATTTGTTGCTCTGTTGTATTGTAATTATCTGCGTTTAAATTGGCTTGAAAACTTATCGATCTCAACAAAAAATCATACCAATTCCAATGTGTTCTTAGTTTAAAAAAGTTCCTTCTGATTTCTGGATTTATTGTGCCTAATAATAAGCCATCCCAATTGGTATCATACAAACCAAAATAATTATGGGTGTTAGATGTAAACAGCAATTGCGTGTTGGCATTGTAATCAGAACTCCGCAAATTGTGATGCAATCCAAAACGACTGTATTTTTGGTTGCTTTTTAAGAGGGTATTATTCAAATTACTTCCAAACCCATCCCGGAAAAATTGCAAGCCAAAGCGCTGCGTACGGTCTAACTCAATTACACTTGAAACATTAAATAGCAGTTGGTTTTTATTGCCTAAGGCTCCGCTAAAAAGGGTGTTATAAGGCGTGTATGAGGAACGCTGTTGCAATTTGAGTGGTGATGCCTTATTCGGTTGAAAAGTGGAAACCACGGGCACTTCTTGAATTTTGTATGCCAATTCCTTCTCTGTTGAAGACAAGCTGTCGGGAAGTTGGGGAGTTGATTTTATTTTAAATGCATCAGACAAACTAGGAGAATAGGATTTTACAACCAAAACCTCTTGCGTTCCAATGGTCTGGTCGTCTTTATTTTGTGCAGAACTAACTCCAACAAAAAAAACAATTAGCGCAAAGCTTTTTTGGAATTTATTCATCCTTTGTTTGATTAGAAATGGAACGATTTTCTTCTCCCAACACGTTCTGATAGTTTGTCATTAACTCTTGGGCTTCAGTGACTACTTCTGGATAAGATTCAAAATTTTCTACAAGAGACTCTAAAACAAAAATTGCCTGAAAGGCATCATCTAAAGCATAATAATTTTTTGCAAGCAGCAGGAGTGCTTTAGCATTCCACACTCCAGATTGACCCGAATTTGCTGCAATTTTAGTAATGAGTTCGTTGGATGCTATATAATTTTTTGAGCGGTATAAGCGATCGGCTCTAAAATAGAGCGCTTCGGCAGCAATTAAAGGCTGTGGGGATTTTTCGAGTTGCTGATAAGCTGTTGCGGCGACCAGACTATCGTAAAGAGCTAAAGCGGATCGGGCTTTCACTTTAAGAGCATCTTGTTTTAATCCAGCTTCAAGCTTTGGGAGGGCTAAAACCGCTTCGGCAATCTCGCTACTTTTCTTATATTCCTCATTAGCATAGTAAGCTTGCATTAAATTTAAGATGGCAAAACGTTTGTTTTCATTAAAAGAAGCAATGGTCATTAACTGCTCTAAATAAGGTATGGCCTCAATCTGTTTTTCTTTGTTTTTTAGAATGGTGATGACTCGCGTTAAGGCCTTTTCGGTATAATTTGAAACATTCTCCTGAATAAGAGATTCATAAGTAACAAGGGCTTCATCAAAGCGCTCTTTTTCAAAATAAAGCTCTGCCAAATAATACGAAGCAGCTTTACTAAAAGCACCTTCCGAATAAACTTCTAGATATTCTTCAAAAAGTTTTAATGCCGTAGTGGTGTTTCCTTCTATGAACTGGCGTTCTGCAGCTGTAAAAGCTGTTTTTTCCAATTCTACATCGGTAAAAGTGTCCAGTTTTTGTGATTTTAACCAACTAGCAAAATTGGCAACAGCTCCCTGATCTACAGCGATTTCTTTTAAAGTTCGCAGGGCTTGCTCCCCAACAGCATAACGCTTGTAAATGATAGCCACTTCTTCTAAAACTGTTTTAGCAGCCTCATACTGTTCCTCGTTGTATAAAATTAAGCCTTTGTTTAAAGCAGCTTGTGCTAGATAAGGACTGTTTTTGAAACTGTTTAGCAATTGATCATAGGTTTGTTTGGCTTTTTTATTGGCACCATCTCTACTATAGGCAGCAGCGAGTTCAAACAAAACATCGTCCAATAAGGGATCTTTGGGATAGGTGTCCAAAAAAGTTGTAAATGTTTCTATTTTTTTAGGATTTCGATCTACAAAACCATAACTGATCCCTTTTTGGAAGCTAGCGTAAGCACCTTGGCTTGGATTTAATGCAATGGAAGTATTGTAATGTTCCGTTGCGGGCCAATATTTTTTAAGTGCAAACTGGCAATCTCCCAAGCGTAAATAGGTGTCTCTTTGATACGAAACATCTAGGGTACTGTTTGCTTGGTTGAATGCCTCAAAAGCTTCCAAAGCATATTGGTACTCCCCTAGTTTGAAATAAACGTATCCGATATCGTAATTGAGTCGGTAGTAAGAAGGGACTTTGGATCGCTCTGGGTGTTTTCTAAATTTCTTATACAACTCTAAGGATTCGTCAAATAAATTTCTTTCGTATTCCGAACGTGCAAACCAGTAGAGTCCGTAAGCTTCAAAAAGTTTACTCGCTTTAATTTTTAAACCGCGTTTAAAAAGAGTGCTTGCTTGAGAGAATCGCCTGCTTTCAAATTCTTGAATCGCATAGAGCATCAAAACTTGTTGCAAGTTTTCGTTGTTTTTATATCCTGTTTTATTTTCTAATATTTCCAATGCTGCAGCATAATTTCCGCTTTTGGTATAAGAATTAACCAAGAGCTCCCCGATCAATTCTACTTGTTCATTTTTTGGATAGTTTTCCAAAAAGGCAACTAAAACTTTCGGTACCTCTTCATAAGGATTTCCAATGTCATAACTCAGTTTTGCATAATTCAGGAAAGCATCTTCTTTAATTACAGGATTAAAATTCATTCTGGAAGCGCTTTTAAAGGCATTTAAGGCTGCCGTTTTTTGGTTGGTTTTCAAGTAGCATTCTGCCAAAGAGTAATAGGCGTTCTGAGCCAGTTCATTTTTTTTACCGATAATTTTATTGAATTGGTTGATGGCTTTTTCAAAATTATCTTGTTTAAAATAAGCATACCCTAATTGATAATAGTCGCTGTTTTCCCAAGTTCCTCTCTTCCCCTCATAGGCTTCCAAATAAGGAATGGCCTCATCATACGTTTCTAGGTTAAAATAACTTTCTCCAATAATTTTGGAAAGTTCAGATCGCTCCTCCGCAGTGGCATTATTGATCACTCCTTTTGCTATATCAATGGCTTGTTTAAAACGTCCCAAACGAAAGTTCATGTCTGCTTGAAAATAGGAAAGGTTTTCCTTTTGAGTGGGATCGGATATGTTCTTAAAGGAGGAAAGGGCGCTATCAAAATCTTCGAGTTGATAGGCAATATGACCTAAATAATAATGAGCGTCCGATTCGTAGGTTTTATTGTCTTTCACCTTTTCCAAATAGGGTCTAGCCTTTTTGTAGTTTTTTGCGGAAAATAAGCTGTAGCCCTTGTTAAAGTTGTATTCAGGTAAATCTTTTTTGGCTACTTGATTGTCGGAAATTGTATTGAACCACTTTAGAGCATAGCGGTATTTTTCATTGTTAAAATAATAATTGGCCACGTCTAGGTCAATGTTTTCAGAAGCTATGGAATTTGGAAAGTCCTCTTTAAATTGGGACAACATTTTTTCTGCACCAGAATAGTTTAATCTCAAAGCGTTGGAGAGTTTGTTAAATTCTATATTTTGTTGTTGAAAACCGGGCACTTCAAAATCTTCTTCAAGCACACTGGATTGCCAAGATGCTGGGAAATAATCCAATCCAAATAAATGATTTGACCATTCAGTCTTGTGGGGGTTATTGTATAATTGCGCTTGGATCAGAACAGGAAAAAAGATCATCCAAAACCATTGAAATCGTGAAGATTTATTCAGCAAATTCATACATTTAAAGGTAGTTTATTACCTTATCATTTGTAACGTGATTCTAAATAGAAACGTATATTTTATTAACAAAATATTTAAGACTAGACCAAAAGATTTACCTTTATGACCAATCAGCTTTTGAGATCATTTTTTTATGGTGAGCCTAAAAAAGGTAACGGTAGTCAACGAGAATAATGTCATTCTTTCCGACGTAAATTTTGAAGTCGCCTCTGGAGAGTTTGTCTTTCTTATTGGGAAAACGGGAACGGGGAAAAGCAGCTTATTAAAAGTTTTGTACGGTGATCTGTTATTGGACTCTGGACAAGGTTCCATTGTAGGCTTTGACCTGTTACACTTAAAAGAAAAAGAAATACCGAAACTAAGACGTAAACTGGGCGTTGTCTTTCAAGATTTTAAGTTACTTCCCGACCGAACGATTTTTGACAATCTTGCTTTTGTTCTAAAAGCTACAGGATGGAAAGACAAAGCCAAAATCAAAATGCGGGTTGCCGAAGTATTGGAAATGGTGAACGTCACCTCTAATGATCAAAAGTTTCCCTTTGAACTTTCGGGAGGGGAGCAACAGCGGGTTGCGATTGCACGTGCTTTACTCAACCATCCCGAACTCATCCTGGCGGATGAACCTACGGGCAACTTAGACCCTGAAACCAGTCAGGAAATTATGCAACTGTTCCGCAAACTCCACGAGGGGGGGATCAGTATCATTATGGCTACCCATGACTATAATATGATTGTAAAGTTTCCCGGAAGAATACTGCGCTGTGATAAAGGTTCCGTTTATGAGGTGGTTCAGAAAAAAGAGGGGAGCTAGAAGCTTAGAGTTGATCCAAGGGATTGGCAATTTTTTCCTGTGATACATTGCTGATGTGTGTATAGATCTCCGTAGTTTTAATGGAGTTGTGTCCTAGTAACTCTTGTATATGCCGAATATTGACTCCGTTTTCTAATTGATGAGTGGCATAGGAATGTCGAAGCATGTGAGGAGTAACCTTTTTCTTAATTTCAGCTTCAAAGCCGTATTTTTTTGTTACTTCCTGGATACTCTTAATGGAGTATTGTACCCTTTTTTGCCCTTCAAAAAGATAGCTTTTTGGTTTATAGCTTCTGTAATAATTCCGAAGGTTTTCTAAAAGGGATTTGGGCAAGGGTACTACCCTATCTTTTTGTCCTTTGGCATTACGCACCAAAATTCGCATAGCAGTTGAATCAACGTCAACAATTTTAAGTGCTACAACTTCAGAAACACGAAGGCCACAACCATATAAAAGCTGCAAAACACATAAATGTTTTAGGTTTTGGCAATGGGAAAACAAACGCTTGATTTCTAACACGGTTAAATACTTTGGCAGCGCTTTTGTTTTTCTTTTAGGGTATAAAAAAGACAAATCCAATCGTTTGTTATAGAACAAATGGTAAAACTTAGTAATGCTAGCTAAGATTTGCCGTTGATAGGCTGGGCTTAGTTGTTGGTTTTTTTGAAGTGTAGAAAGAAAATAAGCAATTTCTTGAACGGACAACTGTTCCAGATTTTTATTTTGAAAAGCCAATAAAAATTTGGTTAAAGCATTCGTATACGTATTAATACTTGAGGCCGCATAACGTTGTAATTGTAGTCTTATACGAAATTCAGCAAGGAGGTTTTGGATGTTGGGGCGCATCACCTTCGTTTTTTAAAAATTCATTATTCCCTTAAATATACAATTTTTGTATGATATGTCTGATCTCATTAAATTTTATATTAAATGGATATACGAAGGTTATATAGGATGAATAAACGCAATGCGTATATTCAAACGTTAGCAAATATTTGAAGATCACATGAAGTTTGAATTAAATAGTCTACCAATATTATCAAAAGAATCAATTGCTGAGGATATCATTCGAGTTGATAAGATTTTGAATAAGAATAAATTAACAAAGAAGGATTATTTAAAACATGGAAAGGTTGGCTCTGGAAATACAATAAATAAATATTTTGGCTCATGGCACAAGGCTCTTTCATTTGCAGGACTTACTCATAAATCTAACAATAGGATACCAACCCAAAAATTAAGAGAACAAAGCGGAAAATTTCTTTCTGATGAAGAGGTTATAAATGAACTAAAAAATGTGGCAACTAAATTAAATATCAATTCTCTCACAGTAGAACAGTTAAATGCTAACTCTCAAATAATAAGCAATTCAACAGTTTCAAGTAGGTTTGGGTGGAAAAAAGGCTTAGAATTAGCTGGTCTTAACATAGTACCTCATGGGAGAAAGTATAACGATAAAGAATGTTTTGAAAACTTATTGAATGTCTGGACTCAATTGGGAAAACAACCAAAAGGTCATGACATGAACAATTCTGAAATTTCTTCGGTAGGTCTTAAGGCTTACACTCGAAGATGGGGTACTTGGATAAAAGCATTAACCGCATTTATTGAGAAAGCAAACAAAGAAAATGATACGCCTAAAAACCAACCAGTACAAAATAAGACTAACACAATCAAGCATAGTGTTAAATCGAAAAAAATAAACGAAGAAGATAGAAGGGATATCAGATTAGGTTTACGATTTAAAATACTTAATAGAGATAAATTCAAATGTGTCCTTTGTGGAAACAGTCCGGCAACAGATCCAAAATGTAGATTACATATTGATCATGTAACTCCGTTTTCAAAAGGAGGCAAAACAATTCAAGCTAACCTTCGCTCTTTATGTGATGACTGTAATCTTGGACGGGGAAATAGATATAATAAGTAAAACATTTGCTAACAATGTATAACCGCAATTACGGCAGATTCGACTACCCTTCGACAAGCTCAGGGTTAACTGAATCCACTCGGAATTGCAAGCGTCAGTGCTTAACCGAAAAATAGTAACTTTAAACCCGTAACTGACGGTTATACGAGACCGTTAGCTGCAAGCAGAATTAATAATAATGGAAAAAGATAATTCTAAAAATCAT